>NZ_JBEPEH010000001.1:451188-525544 GCF_040300725.1 Dactylosporangium sp. NPDC000244 | reverse complement strand
AACCTGACCGAGGCCAACGCCAAGTCGTACTTCGACTTCGCCCAGGTCGGCGACCCGATCACCTACACCAACACCGGTGGCCCGACGATGCCGACGTGGGACGGGTACGGCGACTGGAACGTGGCCTGGACCACCTAGCAGGCGGGCGGCGCGGTGCCGGCCAACTTGACGCGCATCCGGGCGCGGAGCACGACGACCTCGCAGCCCGGAGCGGTGAAGTTACCGTCCGCATCGCCACCGTCAACGAGTGGCTCTGACCCTAGGCCACAGCGACCCTTTGGGGTCCGGCGTGCTGCAGGGCGATCCGTTGGAAGACCTCGGCCTGTGTCGGGTAGCAGTGAACCGTGTCGGCCAGCGCCTCCAAGGGCATCCGGTTCGTGATTGCCAGCGTAAGCTCGCTGATCATCTCACCGGCGTGCGCCGCCACAAGCGTCGCTCCTGCGATCTCGCCGCTGCCGCTGCGCGTGTAGATCACCCCGAATCCCTGCTCCTCGCCGTCGATGAATGCCCGCTCCACCTTGGCCAGGTCGAGCCGGTACGTGTCGATGGCGACACCTTCGTTGCGGGCTCGGCGCGGTGTCAGGCCCACCTCGGCCACCTCGGGATCGGTGTAGGTGCAGTGGGGAATGACGAGTTCCCGTGCCGGGCGATGCGCCGCATCCAGCGCGTTCGCGATACAGAGCCGCGCTGTCGCATTGGCCGCGTGCGTGAACTTCTGCGGGAAGGTTGCACCGCCGGCGGCATAGATGTTGGGGTTGCGGGTGCACAGGTACTGGTCCGCAGCCCCTCGATGGGGGGCACCACGGGCTCCGATCCGGTGGCGATCACAGCCTTCCGAAATCGCAGCGTCCGACCCTCGACCTCCACGGCATTCGGCGCGGTGAAGCGCGCACGCCCGAGGTCGACCTCCACCCCCCCCGCTTGCTCGGCCACCTCGACCGCATCGCCGGAGCTGCTCAGGGAACGCATCCTGCGGACCCGATCCATGACCGAGCCGAAATCAGTCTGGCGTGGGCCGTCGAGCCGAAAGCCCGAACTCGGCCCCGCGGTTCGCTTCGTGTACCGCGCGTGCGCAACGGATCAGCGCCTTGCTCGGCGTGCAGCCGAAGTTGACACAGGTGCCGCCGGTCAGTCGCTGCTCGGTCATCGCGACGCGGTGCCCGCCCGCGGCAGCTGTCGTGGCGGCGGTGAGGCCGCCCGGCCCGCCGCCGAGCACCACCAAGTCGCCGCAGAGCAGACGACCACGTACCCGGTCGGGTCGAGCACAAACCCGGCCGACCGGAGGTAGACCGGATCAGGGTTGACGAATACTCGGTTGCGGTCGATACGGCAGTCGCCTCACCTGCTCGGTCGCGGCGGGGGTCCTGCGCTTCATGGCGGCCATCGTCGCCGCCGTAACGTGACCAGCCCCCACACATACCCGACCGGGTAGTCACCTGCTCGGGTCGGGTCAGCCGGCGTGCTCTGTGACGTGTGTGCGACGTGATGTTGATGAAACTCTTTACCGTCGACTGCGTTCGATGTGCTGGAGCATGATCTCGTGGTGGTGGCGGATCGCGGCGCGTGTGGCGGTGTCGTCGCCGGCGGCCATCGCGTCGAGGATGGGCTTGTGGATGGCCATCTGGGCGTCCGCGTTGGTCGGTAGCAGCCAGTCGGGCACCCGGTCCCGGTTGACCCAGTCGTCGTATTCGTACGAGATGACCGCGGTGTGGATGGCCTCGTAGATCGAGGCCAGGAACGGGTTGCCAGAGGTACGCACGACCGCCGCGTGGAAGACGGTATCGGCGGCGATCCATGCCGACGTGCCGTGGGCCATGCTGTCCTTGAGGCGCTGCAGCGCCGACTGCGCCTCGGCGAGATCGGCCTCGGGTTGCCGGAGGCCCTCGGTCGCACCCAGCGTCTCCAGCCAGAGCCGCAGGTCGACCAGGTGTGAAAGGGATTGCTTGTCGAGGTCGAGCATCAGGTTGACGGAGGCGGCGATGCCCGACTCCGGGCGGCGCATCACGTAGGCCCCGGAGCCCTGTTTGACCTCGACGAGGCCCATGAGTGACAGCGTGCGCAGGGCCTGGCTGACGATCGGCCGGCTGGCGCCGAACATCTCCGCGAGGTGCCGTTCGGACGGCAGGCGTGATCCCTCGGTGATGTCGTTGGTGATGATGAGCTGCCGGATCTGCTCGGCGACGTCGTCGGCGAGTCGGCTGGTGGACACGGTTCGCACGGCGCCGAGTTGCGCAACCTTGCGTGGGCGTGAACCGGTTCCGGTGGCTGGGCGTTCCGCCGGCGCCATGCGAGTCCTCCAGCTCCACGAGATCTGAGACAGCGTACGCAAGCCGCGGGATCGCCCGAAAGACGGGGCTTGACGCGGCGTGCGTTTCATGACTGTACTAAAGCGGCATAGCCACTTAGCCAGTAGAGGTTAACATGGACCTGAAACCCGAGTCACCCGTCGAGTCATCCGGCGAGCTCGCCGAGCTCGCCGACCGCATTCGCCTGCGTGCCGTGCGGATGGTGGCGATGCACGGGCTCGGCTATCTCGGGCAGGCGCTGTCGTCGGCCGAGATCCTCGCGACCGTCTACCGCCGGGTGTACCGCCCTGACGCCGACCGAATCGTGATCTCGCCCGGCCACTACGTGATCGGGGCGTTCGCGGCCGCGGCCGAATCCGGCCTGCTCGACCCGGCCGCGCTCGCGACCTACGGTCACGACGGCTCGCGACTGGAGGCGATCGGCACCGAACGGTCGCCCTCGGTCGACCTGACCTGCGGATCGCTGGGGCAGGGCCTGTCGGCCGCGGTCGGCTTCGCGCTGTCCGACCGCCTGCGCGGCCGCGCCGACGCCCGGACCGTCGTGCTCGTCAGCGACGGTGAGCTGGAGGAGGGCCAGGTGTGGGAGGCGGCGATGTTCGCCGGCCACCACCGGCTGGACCGCCTCGTCGCGCTCGTCGACGCGAACAACTCCCAGGTGGACGGGCCGGTCGCGGAGATCACCACGATCGAGCCGGTCGCCGACAAATGGCGCGCGTTCGGGTGGCACGCCCAGGACGTCGACGGGCACGACACCGGGGCGCTGGCCGCGGCGGTCGAGGCGGCGCTCGAGGCCGACCGCCCGGCGGTCGTGATCGCCCGGACGTCAACGACCACCGGCCTGGACTGCCTGCCGGACAACACGGACGGCCACTTCGTCAAGCTCCCGGCGGAGCTTGCCGAGCGGGCCGCCGCCGAATTGGAGGCCCGCCTTGCGTAGACCGCCGTACCCGACCGTCCTGAAGCCGTACGGTCGTGCGCTGCTGGACCTCGCCCGCGCCGACGATCGGATCGTCTGCCTGTCCGGCGACCTCACCCGCCAGTGCGAGGTCGACCTGTTCCGCGACGAACTGCCGGAGCGCTTCGTGAACGCCGGCATGAGCGAGGCCAACATGATCGGCATCGCCGGGGCGCTGGCCCGGGCCGGTCATGTGCCGTTCGTGCACACCTTCGGCGTGTTCGCCACCCGGCGCCCATTCGACCAGATCGTCAACGCGGTCGCGTACCCGAACCTGCCGGTGCGCATCGTCGGCTTCATGCCGGGCGTCTCCAGTCCCGGCGGTCCGAGTCATCAGGCCATCGAGGACGTGGCGCTGATGCGCGCGCTGCCCAACCTGACCGTGATCGACGCCGCGGACGCCGTCGAGATCCGGCAGGTCGTGGCGGCCATCGTCGATCACCCCGGCCCCGTCTACCTGCGCCTCAAGCGCGGCGAGATCCCGGTCATCTTCGACGAGGAGTACCAGTTCTCGATGTACCGCGCCCAGCGGCTGCGCGCGGGAGGCGACGCGCTGATCGTCGCCAACGGCATGATGCTCCCCGCCGCCGTCGTCGCCACGGACGTGCTCGCCGCCGCCGGGATCGACTGCGGGCTCGTACACGCGCCCGTGGTCAAGCCGCTGGATGCCGCGACGGTGGTCGACGCCGCGGCCGGGGTACGGGCGGTCGTGACCGCGGAGAACCACACGATCGTCGGCGGCCTGGGCTCGGCCGTCGCCGAGGCGCTCGCCGAGGCCGGCTGCGGCGCACGGCTGCGCCGGGTCGGCCTGCGCGACACCTTCGCCGAAGGCGCGCTGACCGCCCATCACCTTTTCCAGACGTACGACCTCACCACCCAGTCGATCGTCGACGCGGCGTGGGCGGCCCTCGGGTCGAGTGACCCGGCGCCGGTCGCCCCGACCAGTCCCGCCGCCGTCGGCGAGTACTCGCCAGTCTGAAGCAGGAGGCCCCGTGACCAACTTCTACGCCCCGCCGGTCGAGACCAGCCCGATTGCGTCGTTGGGCGCCACCATGGGTGTCGACTGGGAGGAGCGGGTCAATTTCGACCGGCTCCGCACCGAGCGCTTCGCGAAGGTGCAGGACGCGCTCGCCCGCTCCGACCTGGGTGCGCTGGTCCTGTTCGACATGAACAACATCCGCTACACGACCGGCACGCACATCGGGAACTGGGCGCGCGACAAGCTCTTCCGCTGCGCGCTCGTGATGCGCGGCCAGGACCCGATCCTGTGGGACATCGGCTCGGCCGCGCGGACCCACCAGCAGTTCGCGACCTGGTTCGGCAAGGAGAGCTGGCAGGCCGGCCTGTCCAGCTGGCGCGGCTCGATCCCGGAGGAGGTGGGCGTCGAGCGCGGCAACGCGGCCCGGATCGCCCGGGTGCTGCGCGAGCACGGCCTTGCCGGGGAGCCGATCGGGGTGGACGTGGTCGAGCTGCCGGTACTGCGTGCGCTGGAGGGTGCCGGGCTGTCCATCGTCGACGGCCACTCGTTCATGCAGGACGTCCGCGCGATCAAGACCGCCGACGAGGTCGCCCTGCTGGACCACTCGGCCGGCCTCGTCGACGGCGCCTACGAGGAGCTGTTCCGCACCCTGCGACCGGGCATCCGCGAGAACGACTGCGTCGCGCTGGTCAACCGCTACCTCTACGAGCACGGGTCCGAGGAGGTGGAGGCGGTCAACTCCATCTCCGGCGGGCGATGCAGCCCGCACCCGCACGTGTTCTCCGACCGCCTGATCCGCCCGGGCGACACCGCGTACTTCGACATCATCCACTCCTTCAACGGGTACCGGACCTGCTACTACCGCACGTTCAACGTCGGCGGGGCCAACCGGGCCCAGGTGCAGGCGTACCGGCGGGCCCGGGAGTTCATGGACAACGCCATCGCCGAGATCCGTCCCGGGGCGACCTCCGCCGACGTGGTCCGGCACTTCCCGGCCGCGCAGGAGTTCGGGTACGCGACGGAGGAGGAGGCGTTCGGGCTGCAGTACTGCCACGGGCTCGGCCTGTCCAACTGGGAGCGGCCGCTGATGAGCCGGTACCACTCCTTCGAGCATCCGGTGACCCTGCACGAGGGCATGGTGTTCGCGATCGAGACCTACTGGCCGACGCCCGACGGCAGCGCAGCCGCACGCATCGAGGAGGAGGTCGTCGTGACCGCGGACGGTTGCCAGCTGCTCACCCGATTCCCGGCCGACCAGTTGTACGTGGCGGGCATCCGGTACACGCCGGGCGCCGACCTGCTGCGAGCGGAGGAGAAGCGATGACAGGGACTACAGGGATCGGATGGATCGGAGCCGGGCGCATGGGCGCGGCGATGGCCGGTCGCCTGCTGGACGCCGGCCACCCGGTGCGGGTCTGGAACCGGACGCGGGCCAAGGCCGAGGCGCTGGTGCCGCGCGGGGCGACGGTCGCCGACGAGGTCGCCGACCTGGGCGGGTGCGATGTCGTGTTCGTCATGGTCTCGACCTCGGACGACCTGCGCGAGGTGCTGCGCGGCCTCTTCGCCGGGGAGCACCTGCCCGGCACGGTGGTCGACTGCTCAACTGTCTCGGCCGAGGCGTCGGCAGCGGCCCGGGCCGAGTCGGCCAAGCGCGGCGTGCGGTTCGTGGCCGCACCGGTCAGCGGGAACCCGCACGTGGTCGCCGCGGGCGGCGCGTGCCTGGTGGCCTCGGGCGACCGGGAGAGCTTCGACGGCGTGCGGGCGTTGCTGGACACGATCGGCCGGACCGCGGTCTACGCCGGCCCGGGTGAGGTGAGCCGGTTGGTGAAGCTCTGCCACAACCTCTACCTGGGGATGATGGTCGAGTCGCTGGTCGAGGTGGTGACGCTGGCCGAGAAGGGTGGCGTCGACCGGGCCGCGTTCCTCGAGTTCCTCAACGGCACCGTGCTGGCCTCGGACTGGGTCCGCAACCGCACGCCCGACCTGGTCGGCCAGGACTGGCAGCCGACGTTCACGACCGCGCTGCTGCGCAAGGACTTTGACCTCGGCCTCGGCGCCGCTCGCGCCGAGGAGGTGCCGATGCCGGTCGCGAGCCTGGTGCACCAGATCATCCAGGCCGCGATCGGGCGGGGCCACCGCGACGACGACTTCCTGTCCCTCTACGAGGTGCAGGCGGCCAACGCCGGTCTGCGGGACCCGAGGTGAGCCCCGTGCTGCCAGCCGGCCTGCCGACCGGCATGTTCATCGCCGGCGAGTGGGTCGGCGGTGCCGACCGCATCCCGGTGACCGACCCGGCGACGGCCGAGGTCCTCGCCGAGGTCGCCGACGGCACGGTCGAGGACATGCTCGCGGCGGTCGGCGCGGCACACTCGGCGGCCGGCGCCTGGGCCGGACTCCCGCCTCGGCGGCGGGCCGCGGTGCTGCTGCGGGCGTACGAGCTCATGGTCGAGCGGTCCGACATGCTGGCCCGACTGATCGTGCTGGAGAACGGCAAGACGCTCGCCGACGCGCGCGGTGAGGTCGGCTACGCCGCTGAGTTCTTCCGGTGGTACGCCGAGGAGGCGGTACGCCTGGCCGGCACGGTCGGCACCGCGCCGGGCGGCGGCCACCGGATCCTGGTCACGCACGCGCCGGTCGGGGTGAGCCTGCTCGTCACGCCGTGGAACTTCCCGGCGGCGATGGCGACCCGCAAGATCGGTCCGGCGCTGGCCGCCGGGTGCACGGTCGTGCTCAAGCCGGCCAGCGACACGCCGCTCACGGCGCTCGCCGTGGCCGCCCTGCTGGGCGAGGCCGGGGTGCCCGACGGCGTGGTCAATGTCGTGCCGAGCCGGCGGTCGGGTGCGGTCGTCTCGGCCGCCCTGCACGATCCGCGGGTGCGCAAGCTGTCCTTCACCGGGTCGACCGAGGTGGGCCGGGTACTGCTGCATGAGGCGGCGGACCGGGTGGTGAGCTGCTCGATGGAGCTCGGCGGCAACGCACCCTTCCTGGTCTTCGACGACGCCGATCTCGACGCGGCGGTGGCCGGCGCGATGGTCGCCAAGATGCGCAACGGCGGCCAGGCGTGCACCGCGGCCAACCGGTTCTACGTGCACCGGGCCGTCGTCGACGAGTTCGTGGCGCGGTTCGGGGCGGCGATGGACTCCCTCACGGTCGGGTCCGGGCTCGACGACGGGGTCGGGCTCGGGCCGCTCATCAACGCCTCGTCGCGGGACAAGGTGGCGGAGCTGGTCGATGCGAGCGTCGACTCGGGGGCCCGGCTCCATACCGGGGGGCGGGTTCCGGACCGCCCCGGCTTCTTCTACGCGCCGACCGTGCTCACCGACGTCCCGGCGAGCGCGCCGGTGCTGGCCGACGAGATCTTCGGCCCGGTGGCCCCGGTGGTCGCGTTCGAGGCCGAGGACGAAGCGGTCGCGCTGGCCAACGACACCGAGTACGGCCTCGTGTCCTACCTCTACACCGAAGATCTAAGCCGCGGGCTGCGGGTCGCGGAGCGGTTGGAAACGGGCATGGTGGGGCTCAACCGCGGCCTCGTGTCGGAGCCCGCCGCGCCGTTCGGCGGGGTGAAGCAGAGCGGGCTGGGCAGGGAAGGCGCCCGGGCCGGCATCGAGGCGTTCCTCGAACCCAGGTACGTGGCCGTCGACTGGTAGCTACGGCTTGGTAAAGAGCCGTCCGCGACCTTGACACACGAGGGCCGGTTCAGCACCCTGAAAGTGGCTAAGCCAATATGCCACTATGGCACGTGCCGGGACCGGCAGGATTGTTAAAAACCCCGCATTCAACTGAAAAATCAGACATCGTCACGAGCGCGGCCACCGGCTCGACCGTACGGGGAACCGGCGGTGTCCACACCAGAAGGAGTTGGCGGTATGGCAGGCAGAGGAGCCGCTTCCGCGGTCGCCGCCGCGCTCGCGCTTGCACTCGCGGGTTGCAGCGGCAGCACCGTCGCGGGCGGAGCGGACACCGGTTCCACCGACGCGAGCGGGCCGGTCAAGATCGGATTCATGGTGCCGAAGTCCGGCGTCTACGCCTCGATCGGCACCGACCTCGAGCGCGCGATGCAGATCTACCTCGACAAGCACGACGGCAAGCTGGGCGGCCGCAAGGTCGAGCTGGTGACCGTCGACGAGGGCAGCACGCCGCAGGTCGGCACCGCCGCCGCCCGGCGGCTCGTGCAGCAGGAGCAGGTGGCCGCGGTCACCGGCATCGTCAACAGCGCGACGGCCGTCGGCGTGGCCACGGTCTTCTCCGACGCGAAGACCCCGGTCGTCTCGACCGGACAGGTGACCGACAACCCGTTCTGGTGGCGGGTCGGCTGGACCAACCCGATGATGAACACGTCCATCGTCGACTACCTCGTGGCCCGCAAGGACAAGCCGGTCTACCTGATCGGCGCCGACTACAAGCAGGGCCGTGACATCATCGACGCGGTCAAGGCCGGCCTGCAGGCCGGCGGGGTCACCGTCGCCGGCACGACGTTCACGCCGTTCGGCACGACCCAGGACTACCAGCCGTACCTGGCGGAGATCCAGAAGAGCAAGGCCGGCGCGGTGTACGCGTTCTACGCCGGCGCGGAGGCCACCCGGTTCGTGACGCAGTACGCCCAGTTCGGCCTCAACACCCAGGCGACCCTCTACGGCAACCAAGCGCTGACCGAGGGCAACCTCTCCGCGCAGGGTCCGGCCGCCGCCGGTGTGCTGACCAACTCGATCTACAGCCCGGGCATCGACTCCCCGGTCAACAAGCAGTTCGTCGAGGCGTACACGGCCAAGTACAACGCGCAGCCGTCGGTCTACTCCGAGGCCCAGTACGCCTCGGCCGCGGTGCTGGACAAGGCGATCGCGTCGATCGGCAACGGCAAGGTGACCGGCGAGGCCGTCAACGCGGCGCTGGGCAAGGTGGGCGACGTCGAAACGCCCCGCGGAACCTGGCGCTTCGACTCCTTCCAGGCGCCCACGCAGACCATCTACCTGCGCCGGGCCACCAACTCCGGCGGTGTCATGGTCGACGAGGTGATCGAGGTCCTCGGCGTCTACTCCAGTGACGGCAAGAAGTCCTGAGACGCGTAGGCGGCGCGCCGGGTTGCCGGCGCGCCGCCCGCCGCAGGCATCGATCAAGCATCCGCTGGCAAGCATCCACTGAAGGGAGGAACGTGTCCGCACTGACGCAATGGTTCGACGCCAACCTCATCACAGTGATCAACGGGCTGGCGTACGGGCTGCTGCTCTACACGCTCGCCGTCGGCCTGTCGCTCGTGTTCGGCATGCTCAACCTGCTGAACCTGGCGCACGGCACCTTCTTCCTCGCCGGTGCCTACGTCGCCGCCGTCGTGGTGGCACCGGTCGGCGCCTGGCTGTCGTGGGTGCTGGCGCTCACCATCGCGCTGGCCACCGGGGCGCTGGCCGGAGTCGGGCTCACCGCGGTCACCCGGCCGCTGGCCCGCCGCGGCCACATGGCCGAGGCGCTGCTCACCCTCGGCATCTCGATGATCGGGTCGAGCCTGCTGCTGGTGGGCTTCGGCGCGGACGTGCGCTCGGTGCCGGCTCCGGCCGGCCTGGACGGCAGCGTCTCGATCTTCGGCGACCCCTATCCGGTCTACCGACTGGTGCTGATCGGCTTCGGGCTGCTCATCGCCGTGCTGGCCGAGGTGGTACTGGAGCGCACGATGATGGGCGCCACCGTGCGGGCCATCGTCGCCGACGCCGACATCGTGCGGACGCTCGGCATCGACACCCGGAAGATCCTCTACGGCGTGCTGGCGGCCGGCTCCGCGCTGGCCGTGGTGGCCGGCGTCCTCGGCGGACCGGTGCTCGGCGCCGGGCCCGGGCTCGACGGAAACGTCCTGCTCACCGCCCTCGTCGTGGTGGTGATCGGCGGTCTGGGCTCCGCCCGCGGCGCGTTGATCGGCGGTCTGCTGATCGGCCAGGTGCAGACCCTCGGCACGGCCCTCGCGCCGGCGGTCGCCCCGTTCCTCATCTTCGGCGCCATGGCGCTGATCCTGGTCGTGCGACCGCACGGCCTCCTAGGCCGGGCGGAGACGACCGCATGAGCACTCTCGACCGTCCGGCCCTGCGCGTGGTCGTCCCGCCGCTGGTCGTGCTGGCCGCCGCGGCTCCGCCGTTCCTCGCCGGGCCGTATGCGGTGTCCACCCTCACCCAGATCCTGGCCTTCTCGCTTGTGGTGATGAGCATCGTGCTGCTCATGGGCATCGCCGGGATGCCGACCATCGGGCAGGCCGGGTTCTTCGGCGTCGGCGGCTACGCGACCGGCCTGCTGGCCGGCCGCCTGACCACCAACGCGCCCGCGCTGGTGGGGATCTCGGCGGCGGCCGGCGCGCTGGTGGCGGCCGCCACGGGCTGGCTGCTCGTGCGGGTCCGGGGCACGTACCTGCTCATGCTGACGCTGGCCATCGGCGAGCTGCTCGCGCTGGTGGCCATCGCGCGGGTCGGGCTGACCGGCGGGTCGGACGGCCTGGCGAACATCCCGACGCTGAGGCTGCTGCCGGGCGTCGAGTTGCGCCATGTCGCCGTCGTCTACTGGTACGTCGCCGGCGCCGTGCTGCTCATGGCGATGCTCATCGCGCTGCTGATCCGCTCGCCGTTCGGCCGGGCGCTGCGCGGCGTGCGCGACAACGAGCCGCGGATGCGTGCGCTGGGCTACAGCACCGCCTTCTACAAGTACGCCGCGTTCAGCGTCAGCGGCGCGTTCGCCGGCGTCGCCGGGTCGCTGTGGGTGACGCAGACGCTGTTCATCGCCCCGGCCGACATGGGCTTCCACGCCTCGGCGCTGGCGCTGCTCGCGTTGATCGTCGGCGGGTCGCAGAGCCTCTGGGGCGCCGTGGCCGGCTCCGCGCTGATCATCGTCGCGCAGAACATGCTGCCGATCTCCATGCAGGGCTACGGCCCGATCGTGCTCGGCGCCGTGCTCGTGGTGGTGGTCTACGCACTGCCGGACGGCTTCGCCGGGATCCGCAACCCGCTGCGCCCCCGCCGCACTCCCGCGTCGCGACCCGCGGCCGGGACCGACGAGCCTCGACGGATGGAGCGGGTATGACCGCCGCGCTGCAGGTGGACGGGCTGACCCGGGCGTACGGTGCGCTGCGGGCGGTCGACGACGTGACGATGACCGTCCGGGCCGGGGCGCGACACGCGCTGATCGGGCCGAACGGCGCCGGGAAGTCGACGATGTTCAAGCTGCTCTCCGGCGAGGTCCGCCCGAGCGCCGGGCGCATCCACTACTTCGGCGAGGACATCACCGGCCGCTCCCAACCGCGCCGGGCCCGGATGCGCATCGCCCAGACGTACCAGCACTCCAGCGTGTTCATGCCGCTGACGGTCGCCGAGAACGTGGCGCTCGCGACCCAGCGGGTGCAGGGCATCGGCACCGTGTGGTGGCGCGGCGCCGACCGGTACCGCGAGCGGGCGTCCGCCGCCCACGAGTGCCTCGTCGCCGTGGGTCTCGCAGACCGCAGCGGCGACCACGTGTCGGCGTTGTCCCACGGCGAACGCCGCCAGCTCGAGCTGGCCCTGGCCCTGGCCGCCCGGCCCCGGCTGCTGCTGCTCGACGAGCCGACGGCCGGAATGTCTCCGACCGAGTCGGCCGACTTCGTCCGGTTGGTCAAGACCCTTCCCGACGACCTGACGGTGATCGTCGTCGAACACGACCTCGACGTCGTGTTCAGCCTGGCGACCGACATCTCCGTGCTGCACCACGGCCGGCTCCTGGCCACCGGCACGCCGGCCGAGGTTTCGGCCGACCCGGCCGTCCAGGAGGCCTACCTGTCCTGGTCGGTGACGGACGACGACGTGGAGGAGGAGTTCCGGTGAGCCCGCTGCTGGACGTGCGCGGCCTTCGCGCGGGGTACGGCGGAAGCGCCGTGCTGCACGGGGTCGACGTCGCCATCGAGGAAGGCACCGTGCTGGCCGTGCTCGGCCGCAACGGGGTCGGCAAGTCCACGCTGGTCATGTCGGTGATCGGGCTCGTGCGGGCGTACGCGGGCAGCGTCACGTTCGCGGGACGGGACCTGACCGGCGCCCGGACCGACACGATCGCGGCGGCCGGCATGGCGCTGGTGCCGCAGGGCCGGCGGGTGTTCAGCCCGCTGACCGTGGAGGAGAACCTGCGCATCGCGGTGCGCCGCAAGCGGCCCGGCCCGTGGACGCTGGAGCGGGTCTACGAGTTGCTGCCGCGGCTGCGGGAGCGGCGGGGCAACAGGGGCAACCAGCTCTCCGGCGGCGAGCAGCAGATGCTCGCGATCGGCCGGGCGCTGCTGACCAACCCGCGCCTGCTGCTGCTCGACGAGCCGTCCGACGGGCTCTCGCCGATGGTGGTGCGGCAGGTCGCCGACGTCATCCGCGCGTTGCGGGAGGACGGCATCACCGTCCTGCTCGTCGAGCAGAACGTCCGCCTGGCGCTCGACCTCGCCGACGACGTCGCGGTGATGGTCAAGGGCGAGATTGCGTGGCGCACCGATCCGGCGGGCTTCCGCGGGGACCGCGAGCGCGTCCGCGCGCTGATGAGCGTGGCTGGTCCACAGTAGAGGGAGAAGAGCGTTGACCACGAAGGACTACGGGTGGGACGAGCAGCACCAGCGCTTCGTGCATCCGCAGAGCACACCGTACGTGAGCGGGCCGCGACCGCTGCCGCAGAGTCTCGAGCACCTGGAGGACCGCGAGTACACCTCGAACATGACCGTGGCGGGCCGCTGGCCGACGGTCGTCCGGCTCACCCACACCTGGCAGAACGTCGTCGACATGGGCGGCCGGCGGTACATGTTCCACTACTACCGGCAGGCGCTCAACGTCTACGACATCACCGACCCGACGGCCCGCGACCTCGTGCTGGAGAAGCGGTACGGCCCGGGTGAGGGCGAGTTCGGGGCGGCGGCGATCGCCTACAACCGGCAGCGCGACGCCTGGATCATGGTGCAGTGCTTCGAGGTGCCGCGCACCTACGGGCCGGACTCCGACAAGTACGGCGACCCGGCCGTGCTGCCCCGGCTGATGTCGGCGCCGGGCTTCCGCGGGTTCCGCGTCTACGAGCTGACCAGCCCCACCGACTGGAAGCTGCTGGCCGTGGTGCCGACCGGCCCGGTCGACCCGGCCACCGGCATCCACCAGGGTTCCGGCGGGGTGGACACGCCCGCATACGACGGCGGTCGCTACATGTACATCTCCGCCGCCCCCGACGACACGTTCATCAACCAGGAGTTCGCCACCTACCCGTACACGCCGGCCCAGCTCGTCTACGACATGGCGGACCCCGCCCACCCGAAGCTCCTGTCCACCTGGTGGGTTCCCGGCCAGCGGCTCGGCGAGACCGGCGCCTACGAGTCGTGGAGCCGGCACGGCAACCGGACCTCCTGGATCGGCGCGCGGGTGCCCACGTCGGTGCCGGTGCCGCTGGAGCAGGGCGGCCGGTACGGCTACGCGGTCATGGGCGGTCTCGGGCTGTACGTGCTCGACCTCGCCGACCCGCGCCACCCCCGGGTCGCCGGCAGTCTCGAGCTGCCGCACAGCTGGGCCGGGATCGAGGGCGACGTGGTCGACACGAGCCGGGTGACCAGCCGCGGCGTCGTGTTCGTCAACGGTGGCCCGATGAACGAGGACGGCTACGAGCCGTACAAGGACGTCTACGTGGTGGACGTCCGGGACCCGGCGCGCCCGCACATCGTCGCGACGTTCCCGCGGCCGGTCCCGCCGCCCGGCGCGCCGTACCCGGACTTCGTGTTCCGCCGGGGCAAGTTCGGCCCCAAGCGGTTCGGGTCCAACGCTCACCCGGGAACGGCGGACCCGAACCTCACGCTGTACTCGTTCGGCAACGCCGGCGTGCAGATGTTCGACGTCACCGACGTGCGCCGGCCGGCCCTGGCCGGGTACTTCGTGCCGCGGATGACCGACGAGCTGGGCGACCCCCGCTCCTACCTGGTGCCGACCGAGAGCATCTTCGTCGAGTGGGACCGCCGCCTGGTCTGGGCCTTCACGAACTCCGGGATGTACCTGCTGACCAGCCCGCTGCTCGGCGAGCCCAGGGTCGCGCTATGACGGCCGACCTGATCCTGGTCGACGGCGACATCACCACCAGCGCCGGCGGCCGCCGGGTGGCGGCCCTCGCTGTCCGCGCCGGGCGGGTGCTCGCCGCCGGGAGCACCGACGAGATCCGCCGGTCCGCCGGCCGGGAGACTACCGTCGTCGACCTGGGCGGCCGCTGCGTGATCCCGGGCCTGGTCGACAACCACATCCACTTCGTGCGGGCCGGGCTCACCTGGAACACGGAGCTGCGCTGGGAGCGCTGCCCGAGCCTGGCCGCGGGCCTGGACACCATCGCGGAGGCGGCCCGGACGCGCCCGCCGGGCGAGTGGGTGCTGGTCATCGGCGGCTGGCACGAACGCCAGTTCCCCGAGGGACGCGGGCCGGACCGCGCCGAGCTGGACGCGGCAGCGCCCGAGCGCCCTGTACTGGTGCAGATGATGTACGACTGGGCTCAGGTGAACACGGCCGGCATGCGCGCCGCCGGGGTCACCGCCGAGGCCGCCCACGCGGCGGGCGCTCAGCTGTTCGCGTGGGACGACCAGGGGCAGCCGACCGGCCGGGTGCTAGGTATGGAGGGCTGCAAGTGGCTCTACGCCCGGCTGCCCAAGGAGACCCTGGACCAACAGATCGCCTCGACCGGCCGGCTCTCGCGCGACCTGAACCGGTTCGCGGTGACCGCGCTGATCGACGGCGGCGGCGTGAACACAGGCCCGGACGTCTACGAGGCCGTGTACGAGCTGGACCGGCGCGGCGAGCTGACCGTGCGGACGTTCCTGACGGTGCACGCGTCGGCGCGCGGGCGTGAGGCCGAGGAGATCGCCGGCTACCTGCGCTACGGTCGGCCCCGGCACGGCAGCGGCACGTTGCGGCTGCTCGGCTTCGGCGAGGTCGTGCTCTACGGCCTGCACGACCGGGTGCACACCCGGGTCGACGTGACGGACGCCGACCGGGCCGAGCTGATCAGGGTCTTCAGCGACCTGGCCGCCGGCGGCTGGCCGGTGCAGATGCACGCCCACCGGCCGGAGGTCATCGAGACCGTCATCTCCGCGTGCGAGGCGGTGAACGCCCGGTATCCGCTCGCGCCGCTGCGGTGGGGCATCGTGCACGGCGAGATGATCGACGCGGCCCACGTGGGCCGCATCCGCGCGCTCGGACTCGGGGTGCTCACCCAGAGCCTGCTGCGCTTCCTCGGCGGCCAGGCGATCGACGCGTTCGGCGCCGAGCGGGTGCGCGACGCGCCCCCGCTGCGAGCTCTGCTCGACGCCGGGGTGGCGGTGAGCGCCGGTACGGACGCGATGCGCGGCGCCTCGTACGACCCGTTCACCTCGTTGCACTTCTACCTGACCGGCCGCACGATCGGCGGCGACCGGATCGTGTCCGACGAGAACCTGCTCGACCGCGACGAGGCGCTACGCCTCTACACCCGCGGCAGCGCGTGGAACTGCTTCGCCGAGCACGAGATCGGGGCGCTCGAGCCGGGGTTCCGGGCCGATCTAGCGGTGCTCTCCGACGACTACTTCACCGTCGACGTCGACAAGATCGTGACGCTGGAGTCGGAACTGACCCTGCTCGGCGGCCGACCCGTGCACGCGAGCGGCGAACTGACCGCTGTCCTGAAGGAGGGGCGATGAACCGACTGCTGATCCGCGGTGGTCGAGTGGTGACGATGGACCCGGCGCTGGGCGACATCGACGGCGACGTCCTCGTGGTCGACGGGCGGATCGCCGAGATCGGGCCCGGCCTGTCCACCGCGGACGCGGAGGTCATCGACGCCGCCGGCACCGTCGTGCTGCCCGGCTTCGTCGACACCCACCGCCACACGTACCAGTCGCTGGTCCGCGGACTGCTGCCGAGCTGCACGCTCGGGGAGTTCATGGGCACGATCTTCAACAGCGTGGCCCCGGCGTACACCCCCGAGCTGATGCGGCTCGGCAACTACGTC
This sequence comes from Dactylosporangium sp. NPDC000244, assembly GCF_040300725.1. Lineage (NCBI taxonomy): Bacteria > Bacillati > Actinomycetota > Actinomycetes > Micromonosporales > Micromonosporaceae > Dactylosporangium > Dactylosporangium sp. NPDC000244. The sequence goes on along the minus strand of NZ_JBEPEH010000001.1, from coordinate 509,334 downwards.
GGTGCCCTCGACGCGCTCGACGCCGGTATCACGACAATGGTGGACTGGTCGCCGAGCGAGACCCCGGATCACGCGGACGGGGCGATCGAGGGCCTGCGGCAGGCCGGTATCCGGGCGATGTACGCGCACGGCATGCCCGCCGGCGGCCAGTGGTGGTACCGCAGCGAGCTCGACCACCCGGCCGACGCCCGCCGGATCCGGGCCGAGCACTTCCCGTCCGACGACGGACTGCTCACGATGGCGCTCGCGCTGCGTCAGCCGGGCAACGTGGTCGACGAGGTCGCCGTGCGCGACTGGAACCTGTCACGCGAGCTCGGCGTGCGCGTCTCGGTGCACACCGCGATGCGCTCCGGCGGAGCGACCGGCCACCCGGTCCGTACCCTGCACCGGCTCGGGCTGCTCGGCGACAACACCACGTTCATCCACTGCACGACGACCGCCGACGACGAGATCGCGATGATCGCCGACTCGGGCGGCACGGTGTCGATCGCGCCGTACGTCGAACTCGTGATGGGTCACGGCCTGCCGCGGATCACCGCGATGCTCGCGCACGGCGTGGCCCCGACCCTCAGCGTCGACACGGTCACGACATCGCCCGGCGACATGTTCACGCAGATGCGGATGGCGCTGGCCCTCGGCCGGGCCGAGGCTCTGCCCGACGACCCGGAGGGCCCGTTCGAGCCCACGCTCACCCACCGTGACGTGCTGCGCCTGGCGACCGTCGACGGCGCCCGGGCCTGCGGCCTGGGCGACCGGACCGGCACGCTCACGCCGGGCTGGGCGGCCGACGTCGTGCTCGTGCGGGCCGACTCGATCCGGACCCTGCCGTTGCGTGACCCGGCGGCCGCGGTGGTCTCCTCGGCCGACCGGGCCGACGTCGACACGGTGCTCGTCGCCGGCGTGGTGCGCAAGCGCGGCGGCGCCCTGGTCGGCGTCGACCTGCCCCGGCTGCGGGCCGAGGCGACGGCCGCCCACGACGACATCATGGCCCGCGCAGGGCTCGGGACAGGAGCGTGAGCGCGGCCATGGGCCAAGCGGAGATCATGAACTTCGTCGACGGCGCCTTCGTCACGGGAGCGTCCACCTTCGACAAGCTGAGCCCGGTCGACGGGCAGGTGACGGCGACCGTGCACGAGGCTGGCCGGGCCGAGGTCGACGCGGCCGTGAGGGCCGCCCGGCGGGCGCTGGACGGCCCCTGGGGCCGCACGTCCGTGGCCGACCGGGCCCGCGTGTTGCGCCGGATCGCCGACCGCATCGAAGAGCGCTTCGAGGACTTCGTCGAGGCCGAGGTCCGCGACACCGGCAAGCCGGTGGCCCAGGCCCGCCAGCTCGACGTCGCCCGGGCGGTGGCCAACTTCCGCTCGTTCGCAGACACGGTGAGCGCGTCCGGGCTCGACTCGTACCTCACCGAGCTGCCCGGTGGCCACCGCGCGCTCAACTACGCGATCGCCCAGCCGCTCGGCGTCGTCGCCGTCATCGTGCCGTGGAACCTGCCGCTGCTCCTGCTGACCTGGAAGGTCGCCCCCGCCCTGGCCTGCGGCAACGCGGTCGTCGTCAAGCCGTCGGAGGAGACGCCGTCGACGGCCACGCTGCTGGCCGAGGTGATGGCCGACGCCGGGGTGCCGGCCGGCGTCTACAACGTGGTGCACGGCTTCGGGCCGTCGTCGGCCGGTGAGTTCGTCACCACCCACGAGGGCATCGACGGCGTCACGTTCACCGGCGAGTCGGGCACCGGATCGGCGATCATGCGGGCCGTGGCGCCGGCGGTGCGGCCGGTGTCGTTCGAGCTCGGCGGCAAGAACGCGGCCATCGTCTTCGCCGACGCCGACCTGGACAAAGCGGTCGACGGGCTGTCCCGGTCGGTGTTCGCCAACACCGGCCAGGTCTGCCTGTGCACCGAGCGGGTCTACGTCCAGCGGCCGGTCTACGACGACGTGGTGGCCGGCCTCGTCGCGAAGGCGCGGCAGCTGCGCCTGGGCCGCCCGGAGCACCCGGACACGACCACCGGCCCGCTGATCTCCGTCGCGCACCGGGAGAAGGTCCTGTCGTACCTCGCGCTGGCCCGGGACGAGGGCGCCGAGACGCTCGTCGGCGGTGGGGTGCCCGACCTCGGGCCCGACCTCGCCAGCGGTGCCTGGGTCGAGCCGACGCTGTGGGCCGGGCTCGACCACGGCGCCCGGACCGTCCGCGAGGAGGTGTTCGGCCCGGTGGCAGCGCTGATCCCGTTCGACCACGAGGAGGACGCGGTCCGCCTGGCCAACGACACGCGGTACGGCCTCGCGGCGGCGGTCTGGACCCAGAATCTCGAACGCGGGCACCGCGTCGCCCAGCGGATGCGGGTCGGCGTGGCCTGGGTCAACACCTGGTTCCTGCGCGACCTGCGCTCGCCGTTCGGGGGCGTCGGCCTGTCCGGCATCGGCCGCGAGGGCGGCCGGCACTCGCTGCACTTCTACACCCAGCCGACGAATGTGTGCGTGCAACTGTGACGTCGTCAACCGTGATCGAAGCCGCCGCCGAGCGGCTCGCCACCGCCGCCGCGACCGGGGTGCCGTGCGCGCCGGTCCGCGATCTCATCGACGCCGGCGATCAGGACGCCGCCTATCGGGTGCAGGCCGTGCTCTCGGCCCGGCGCGCTGCCGCCGGCGAGCGCATCGTCGGCCGCAAGATCGGCCTGACGTCGCGCGCGGTCCAGGCCCAGCTCGGGGTGGACAGCCCCGACTTCGGGACACTGTTCGGCGGCATGGCGTACGCCGATCGCGAGCCGATGCCGCTGGCCCGGTTTCTGCAGCCCCGGGTCGAGGCCGAGGTCGCGTTCGTCCTCGGCCGTGACGTCGACGTCCCCGACCCGACGGTGGCCGACGTCGTGCGGGCGACCGACCACGTCCTGGCCGCCGTCGAGGTCGTCGACTCCCGCATCACCGGCTGGGACATCACGATCGCCGACACCATCGCCGACAACGCGTCCAGCGGCGCGTTCGTGCTGGGGACCGCGCCGCGCCGGCTTGCCGACGTCGACCTCGTCGGGGCCGGCATGGTGCTGGAGCAGCGCGGCGACGTGGTCTCCTGCGGGGCCGGCGTCGCCTGCCTCGGCAGCCCGGTGGCCGCCGTGGTCTGGCTGGCCAGGGCGCTCGGCCGGCAGGGGCAGCCGCTGCGGGCGGGGGACGTGGTGCTCTCCGGCGCGCTCGGACCGGTCGTGCCGGTGACCGCGCCGGGTGCCTTCCGGGCCCGGATCTCCGGCCTGGGTGACGTCACAGCGGTATTCGAGGACAGGAGCGCGCGATGACGACGCCGGTCGCCATCATCGGGTCGGGCAACATCGGCACCGACCTCATGTTCAAGATCAAGCGTCTGTCGACCACGTTGCGGGTGGCGGCGATGGTCGGCATCGACGCCGGCTCCGACGGCCTGGCCCGGGCTCGCCGGATGGGGATCGGGACCACCCACGAGGGCGTCGACGGGTTGGTCGCACTGCCGGAGTTCGCCGACGTCGCGATCGTCTTCGACGCCACGTCGGCCGCGGCGCACCGGCGCAACCACGAGCGCGTGCGACCGTTCGGCAAGACGATGATCGACCTGACGCCGGCGGCGGTCGGGCCGTACGTCGTGCCTCCGGTCAACCTCGGCGAGCATCTGTCCGCGGACAACATCAACATGGTCACCTGCGGCGGGCAGGCGACCGTGCCGATCGTCGCCGCGGTCTCCGCGGTGACCCCGGTGGCCTACGGCGAGATCGTGGCCTCGATCGCCTCCCGCAGCGCCGGGCCGGGCACCCGGGCCAATATCGACGAGTTCACCGAGACGACCGCGGCCGCGATCGAGCGGGTCGGAGGCGCCGAGCGCGGCAAGGCCGTCATCGTGCTCAACCCGGCCGAGCCGCCGCCGGTGATGCGGGACACCGTCTACTGCCTGGTCGGGCGGCTCGGCCCGGCCGAGCGGGCGGCCGTCGACGCGTCCGTCGCCGCGATGGTCGCCGAGGTCCGCACGTATGTGCCGGGCTACCGGCTCAAGCAGGCCGTGCAGTACGACGACGTGACCCACGGCTTCGTGCCGGCGCTCGGGCGGCCGTTCACGGGCACCCAGGTCTCCGTGTTCCTCGAGGTCACCGGGGCCGGGCACTACCTGCCTGCATACGCGGGCAACCTCGACATCATGACGTCAGCCGCGATGCGCACAGCGGAGCGGCTGGTCGCCCGGCGAGCGAAGGAGATGCCGGCATGACCTACGACGTGTACGTGCAGGACGTAACCCTGCGGGACGGGATGCACGCCGTCGGCCACCGCTACACCGTCGAGCAGGTCCGGGCGATCGCCGCCGCGCTCGACGCCGCCGGGGTCGACGCGATCGAGGTCTCCCACGGCGACGGGCTCGGCGGGTCGTCGGTCAACTACGGGCACGGCGCGCACACCGACGCCGCCTGGATCGAGGCGGCAGCCTCGGTGGTCACCAACGCTCGGCTCACCACGCTCCTGCTGCCCGGCATCGGGACGATCGACGACCTGGCCCGGGCCCGCGACCTCGGGGTCACCAGCGTGCGCGTCGCGACCCACTGCACCGAGGCCGACGTCGCCGCGCAACACATCGCCTGGGCCCGCGAGCACGGCATGGACGTCGCCGGGTTTCTCATGATGAGCCACATGAGCTCGCCGGAGCGGCTGGCGGAGCAGGCGAGGCTGATGGAGTCGTACGGCGCGCACTGCGTGTACGTCACCGACTCCGGGGGACGGCTGACCATGCGGGACATGGCCGACCGGGTCCGCGCCTACCGGGACACACTGCGCCCGGAGACGCAGATCGGCGTGCACGCGCACGAGAATCTCTCGCTCAGCGTCGCCAACAGCGTCGTCGCCGTGGAGAACGGGGTCACCCGGGTCGACGCGTCACTCGTCGGCCAGGGCGCCGGCGCCGGCAACTGCCCCATCGAGGCGTTCGTCGCGGTCGCCGACCTCATGGGCTGGAAGCACCGGTGCGACCTCTTCGCCCTGCAGGACGCGGCCGAGGAACTCGTCCGTCCACTGCAGACCCGCCCGGTCCGGGTCGACCGGGAGACGCTCACGCTGGGGTACGCCGGCGTGTACTCCAGCTTCCTGCTGCACGCCGAGCGGGCAGCGGCGCGGTACGGCCTCGACGTGCGCGACATCCTCGTCGAACTGGGCAGGCGGCAGATGGTCGGTGGCCAGGAGGACATGATCGTCGACGTCGCCCTCGATCTGGCGGGAGAGCAGGCATGACCGATCCCAGGACGCTCGCGACGCGGCTCGACGAGGCCATCCGGACAGCGCACGCGACCACCCAACTGACCAGTGAGGTACCGCTCAGCCTGGCCGACGCGTACGCGGTGCAGCGCGCCGGCGTGGACCTGCGCAGCCGGCGGGATGACCCGCCGGTGGGGATGAAGCTCGGCTTCACCAGCACGGCCAAAGCGGCCCAGATGGGCGTCTTCGACGTCATCGCCGGCGTGCTGACGGCCGGGATGCGGGTCGCGGACGGCGGGACCGCCGACCTTCCGCTGATCCACCCGCGGATCGAGCCGGAGCTGGCATTCCTGGTCGGCGACGGCGTCCACGGCGGCGATCTCACGACCGCCGTCGTGGCGGTCGCACCGGCAGCGGAGATCATCGACAGCCGCTACCGGAACTTCTCGTTCACGCTCGAGGACGTGGTGGCCGACAACGCCTCGGCGGCGGCGTTCGCGATCGGCCCGTGGCAGGACTTCACGGCGGCCCGCGCGCTCGACCTCGGCAACCTCGGCGTGGTGCTGGAGGTGGACGGCACCGTCGTGCAGGCCGGCTCGACCGCCGCCATCCTCGGGCATCCCCTGCGCGCGCTCGAGGTCTGCGCGCGGATGGTGCGGGAGCACGGGTTCGTCCTGCCGGCCGGCTCGGTCGTCCTGGCCGGGGCAGCGACGGCGGCGGTACCGCTGACCGCGGGCGCGGTGGTCGAGGCGTCCGTGACCGGGCTGGGCCGGGTCACCGTGCGGGCCGCGTCGTGAGCGATGCATTCGTGGTCGCCGGACGGGCGACGCCGCGCGGTCGCTTCCCGCACGTCAAGGTGGCCGGCGACCTCGTGTTCGTGTCCGGCACCAGCAGTCGCCGCGCCGACAACACGTTCGAGGGCGTCGAGGTCGACGAGTTCGGTGTGACCAACCTCGACATCCGGGCCCAGACGCGGGCGGTCATCGAGAACATCCGCGGCCTCCTCGCCGCCGTCGACGCCGACCTGAGCAACCTCGTGCAGGTGACGACGTACCTGGTCAACATGAACGACTTCGGCGGCTACAACGAGGTCTGGGCCGAGTACTTCGACGCGGACGGGCCGCCGCGAACGACCGTCGCCGTCCACCAACTGCCCCACCCGCATCTCCTCATCGAGATGCAGGCGATCGCGCTCCGCTCGCACCGAAGGGAAGCACCATGACCACGATCCCGCCCGTCGTCAACTTCCAGCAGTGGGTCGACGAACACCAGCACCTGCTCAAGCCGCCGGTCAACAACAAGCAGATGTGGCAACCGATGGGCGACTTCATCGTCCAGGTGGTCGGCGGGCCCAACCAGCGGACCGACTTCCACCTCGACCCGTACGAGGAGTGGTTCTACCAGGTCAAGGGCAACATGCACGTCGAGCTCATGACCGACGACGGGCCCCAGCGCGTCGACGTCCGGCAGGGCGAGATGTGGATGCTGCCCCGCGACACCCCCCACTCTCCGCAGCGACCCGAAGCCGGCTCCATCGGGATCGTCATCGAACGGATCCGGGAGGAGGGAACCCTGGAGAAGTTCATGTGGTACTGCCCGAACTGCCACACGAAGGTACACGAGATAGAGCTGCAGGTCCGCGACATCGTTGCCGACCTGCCGCCGGTCTTCGAGCGGTTCTACACCGACGAGCAGGCCCGGACGTGCCAGTCGTGCGGCACCGTGCACCCCGGCAAGGGCTGAGCCGATGACGCCGTCCGCAGTGGTCGACGTCCATACCCACTTCGTCCCGAAAGGCTGGCCCGACCTGGGTCCCGGCCAGCCGTGGCTGCGGGTGGAGTCCGAGCGCGAAGCCATGATCATGGTCGGCTCGGCGGAGTTCCGCCGCATCGCATCGAACTGCTGGGACGCCGAGGCGAGACTGTCCGACATGGACGCCGACGGGGTCGCGGCACAGGTCGTCTCGCCCACCCCGGTCTTCTTCGGCTACGGCCGTCCACCGGGCGAGGCGGCCAAGGTCGCCCGGATCTTCAACGACCTCGCCCTCGAGATCTGTGCACCGGCTCCCGGCCGTCTCCTGCCGTTCTGCCAGGTGCCGTTGCAGGACCCGGATGCCGCCTGCGACGAGCTCGACCGCGCCGTCGCGGCGGGCCACCTCGGGGTGGAGATCGGCAACCACGTCGGCGACCGCGACCTGGACGACGCCGGTGTCGTCACGTTCCTGCAGCACGCCGACTCGCTCGGCATACCGGTCTTCGTCCACCCGTGGGACATGCCGGCCTCGCCCCGGACCGACCGGTGGATGGCCCAATGGCTGACCGGCATGCCCGCCGAGACCCACCTGTCGATCATCGCGATGATCCTCGGGGGAGTGTTCGACAAGGTCCCCGAGACGCTGCGGATCTGCTTCGCCCACGGCGGCGGCTCGTTCGCCTTCTGGCTCGGACGGCTGGACAACGCCTGGCACCGGCGCCCCGACGTGATCGCGACCTCGCAGCAACCGCCGTCGGCCTACGTCTCCCGCTTCAGCGTGGACTCCGTGGTCTTCCGACCCGAAGCGCTGCGGGTCTTGGTCGACACGCTCGGCGCCACCCAGGTCATGGTCGGCAGCGACTACCCGTACCCGCTCGGGGAGCGCCCGGTGGGCGAGGTCGTCGACCGTTCGTCCTTCCTCACGCCGGACCAACGAACCGCCATCAGGACGAACAACGCCCGTCGCTTCCTCGGTATCAGCGAGATCGTGACGACGACCATGACGAAGTAGCGCCCGCTCTACCATCTCCTGCGCCAGCAACGGTTTGGTCGCGAACCGCACCGTGTCCGGGATCGTAGCTTCCCGACACCGCCTGGTGCGGTGTCCGGGTGCTCTGGACTACGGGCAGGAGCGAGGATCCGCTTTCGTCGCTGCGTAGGCCCGTGGCGCGGTGTCGGGACTGCTCCCGATTCGTTTCTTCGGACCACTCGCGAGCGAAGTAGGCGGCCGGCGAGATGCCCGTGGTATTGGTCCTTTTCCGTCGGCCCCTTCCCGAACCGTCCTGGTCACTTTCGCGACACACGGCTCTCAGCGTCAGTCGCGGCCGGCGATCAGGGTCTTGCGACGCCGTTTGGCCCTGAGGCGGACCCAGGCGGGCCTGTCGGGCGTGTCGTGGCGGTTGGCAAAACACCAGCTCAATGCCGTGCAACGGGTTATGGCACGGCACAGAGTCGGCATGCGGAATGGTGATGCCGCGGCTACGCGTCGAGGGCGTCGGTGTTCGGTGTGCTCGACCGGTTGTCTGCGGCGTTTCGTGTGCGCAGGATCGCCCATCCGACGAGCGTGCCGGCGACGGCGGTGAGCACCAGGCCGGCGACAGTCACCGCGTCACGGAACTGTGCGGTCTGGTGCGCGCTCCAGCCCGTCGTGGTGATGGTGCCGGTGAAGAAGGCTGCGAGGATGGTGCCGGCGATGGCGATGCCGGCGCCGGAGGTGACCTCGGACGCGGTGTCGACCAGGGCCGCGCCGATGGAGACCCGATTCTCCGGTAGGCCCCGCAGCACGTTGACCCCAGCAACCGCGCCGACCACGCGGATCGCGGCGGCGACGAGCGCGAGCGAGATCGCGACCCATACGTATCCGAAGCGGCCCAGCAGACCGTAGACGGCGAGGCCGGCCACGACCGCGGCGGAGCTAAGCCAGGCGGACCGTTCGAGACCGGCGCGTTGGACGAACCGGTTGACGAACGGGCCGGCGCTGATCAGGACGACGACCTGCGGCAGCATCCCGATGGCGGCGAGCGCGGGCGGCCATCCCCAGTCTAGTTGCAGCTGCAGGGTCACCATGTAGCCCATGCCGGCGACCGCCAGCCCAGTCGCGGCCTTATAGGCCAGGCCCGCGGAGACGAGCGGGCGGGCGACAAGCTTCGGGTCGAGCAACGGGTGGCGGGCCGAGCGCTCCCGCAGGACGAAGGCGATCGCTGTCGCAACGGCCGCGGCGGTGGCCGTCCAGGGCGCCCACGTGCCGCTGCCCTCGTTCACGAACAGCGTGGGCGCGATGAGCGAGAACACGATCGTCGCCGTGCCCAGCATCGCCCCCGCGACGTCCACCGGGTCGCGGTGCAGTTCGGCGGCTTGGTCCGCGGCGATGCCGGACCGGATGCCGATGATCGCCAGGGCGGCGATCGGCACGTTCACCAGGAGCAGGACCTGCCAGGGAGCGACGGCGAGCACGAGACCGCCCGCGGTCGGGCCGATCGCGAGCCCGACCAGGCCGACGGTGGAGATGAGGGTCATCGCCCGGACGCGCAGGTTGTCCTCGGTGAACAGGCGGAAGGCCAGCGCGATCGAACCCGGGGTGGTCATTGCCGCGGCGACGCCCATCACCGCTCGCACGCCGATGAGCTGCTCCGCGGTGGTGACGAACGCGGTTGCCAGGCTCGCGGCGGCGAGCAGCATCAGCCCGACCAGCATGACGCGGCGGCGGCCGAACCGGTCGGCGATCGCGCCGAACACCAGCATCAGCCCACCGAACACGACCGCGTAGACGCCGGTCACCCATTGCAGCCCGACCGTTGAGGCGTGCAGTTCGCGGCCGATCGTGGGCAGCGCGACATTCAGGATCGAGTTGTCCAGCATCTCGAACAGGAAGACCGCAGACAGACCCGCCAGGGCTGTCCACGCCTGCCGCAACGACTGGGGCGTGCCAGGCCCCTGCATCGTCGGCTGCTCGGATTCGAGCTTGGTTTCGGGACGCTGCGCGCTCATGAGCGTTCCTTCCGGGTGGGCGGCTCCTGCGGTAGACCGTACAGCATTTTTAGAGTCAGCTCTAAAAATGTGGTCTGGTACACTGATGGCGTGACTGAACCTGGGCTTCGTGACCGCAAGAAGGCGCGCACGCGTCGGCTCATCGCCGAGACCGCGGCCCGGTTGTTCGCCGAGCGGGGCTACGAGCAGGTGACGGTCAGCGAGATCGCACGCGCCGCGGAGGTGGCGGAGCAGACGCTCTACAACTACTTTCCTACCAAGGAACAGCTGGTCACCGACCGCGAAGCGGAGATACAAGAGCGGCTGACCGACCTGATCCGCTCCCGGCCCGCGGGAATCAGCCCGGCCGCCGCCATCCGCGGCTTCGTCCTGGAGACGATCTCGGCAATCCGCGGCATGCCCGCGGAGAACGTCCGCGGCAACCTCGGCTATCTCGCGGCCATCAGCCCGGCGGTCAACCGGCTGGCCCTGGAAGTGACCGACCGCCAGGCCGCCGCGCTGACCACGGCCATCAGCGAAACCAGCCCGGTCGCGCCGGAGGTCGCCCGCCTGCAGGGCATCGCGCTGGCCGGCGTGTTCCGCATCATCATCGGCGAGTCGGGCCGCCGCGCCAGCGAGGGTCAGACCCCAGCCGAGATAGCCGAGGCACTCCATCCGCAGGTCGAGAACATCCTCGCCGAACTGGACCGCTGGCTGACCCGATGACCGCCTCGACCCCGACGACCAGGCCGGTCGGGGCGCGCCTCACCGTGGTGGCCGGGTCGATCCCGTGGGCGACCCGGCCACCGCTGGTTTTCTCTAGGGGCCGCAACACCGCCTGCTGCCGACTTGCGCGCGTTGGTGCAGTCAGCTAGGCACCGCCGGTTGGACAGTTGCGGGATGGTCCCGTTGCGGCGCAGCTCGTCGGAATAGCGGACCGGCCCGGAACGCACCAACCGGTGTCCACTGGTCCGGTCGTCGAGCCCGCCCGGGGGTCACGCTGACCAAGGCAGCGCATTCGGTCACTGCGATTGCGCGCGACCCCGGACGGCCTTCCGGCGGTCGTCCGCTCGGTATGACGGGACGTCTGGCCGGAGTGAGACGGCGCCTGTCCGCGCAACACCGCGGGGCAACGCCGATTCATCCGTCCACACTGGATGGTGAAGGGCGTCTTGCTGTCGTCTCGTTCAAGGGCCTGTCGGAGCGGTACCGGGGCCCGGCGCGGGTGATGTGGTGGCCTCCGCGCCAGGAGGTTCGGTGGCACGGACGAAGTGCCGGATGGTGTCGTTGACCCGCTCGGCGATCTCGGCGAGGGCCTGGATCGCGGCGGACCGGGCGGTGGCCCGGACGGTGCCGGCGCCAGCGATGTATACGCGCCGGACCAGTTGCTCGGCGGTCAGATGGCCGGTGCTGAGCCCGACGGGTCCGTATCGGACGGTGATGACGGCTCCGCTGTCGCAGCCGGGCGCGCCTTCGGCGTCGGTGGTGGGCCAGATCGCTACCTGGGACACCCCGGTTCCGAGCCGCCATACGCAGCCGGCACGTCTTCGAAGAGCAGCTGCTGGGCCCGCAGTGCGGCGCTGTCGTCCGGGTCGGCGCTGTCGTAGGGGGCGGTGACGAGGCCGGGCAGCGTGTGCTGGACATGGGTGATGCGGAACCAGTCGGCGAACGCGGCCGGGTTGAACGCGACGCCCGGCCCGGTGACCGGCCCGGCGTTGATGAGGGGTTCGGCGGTGCGGTCGTGGATGGGCAGTTGCAGCACGGTGTCGGCGTCATTCGGGTCGTCGCTGTCGCTGGCGGCCACGCGCACGTCGGTGACGTCCTCGTCGGGGTCACCGTCGACGGTGGGGGCGAGGTAGACGTAGCGGCTGTCGTGCAGGCCCTCGAGGTGCCAGCCGGCGCTGGACCCGTCGTCCACGGCCGGGTGGTGACCGGGCCGATGAGGTCCAGCCGGACGGTTCCCGCGATGGTGTCCGTGTCGTGTCCGGTGTCGTCGCCGAGGCGGGTGTGCACGTCGAGTGTCAGGTTCCGGCCGTTGCCGGGGTCGGCGGGGAGAGTCAGATAGACCAGGACGGTCTGCCCGTCACGCTCGGCGCTGAAGCCGACGCCGCGGTCGGGGTCGGGGTCGTGCCATGGGGCCAACGTGATCCCCCACCGGGTGACGGTGGGCTGGTTGTCGGGGAACGGCGTCTCGCCGATGTTCATGATCGTTGTCCTTTCAAGGAGTCCGGGCGCAGGGCTGAGCTGGCAGTGGCGGCACGGCCCTGGCGGATGGTTCGCTGCGGGCGGCGGCGCGGAGCAGGTGCAGCGCCCGCTCGGCGGCGTAGGTGTGGCCGTAGAAGCCTCAGCAGGCGTCTACCTCGACCCATCCGGCTGCCACGGAATGTCCACAGTGGATGCGGTGGCGTGACGGGGTGGCGCGTTCGACGATGACGCCGTGGACGTCGTCGTCGAGCCATGCCTGCCACTCGTCGCGTTCGCCGGTGAGGTCGGCGGGGCCGGTGATGCCGGTGTGCGCGCGGTAGTCGGCGGTGTCGAAGGTGACCACGGTGAGGTCGCCCGCGGCGGCGGTCGCGACGGTGGTGGTGCCGTGACACAGCCGCAGGTAGCGGGTGAACCGGTCGTGGTCGGCGAAGTGCCGCCAGGCGTGCTGGATCTGTTCGATGTGCTGGTCATGGTACACGTCGGCAGCGACCTGCACGTATCCGCCGCGGCAGAGCAGCAGGGCGGGGGCGAGGGCGTCGCCCCAGGGTTCGCCGGCGTCGTCATCCACGAGCAGCCGGGCCCGCCAGCCCGGCAACCGGCGGTCGGTCACCACATCGGTGTCGTCGTACAGGTCCATGCTGGCCTCCAAACGGCAGTGCGGAACGGCCGCGACCACCGAACGAGCAGGCGGGGCTTTGCCGAGGAGCTCGGGCGTCGTCCTGCGGGGTCGCGGCCGGCCCGGTGGGGCTGGTGCTGAGGACCCGCAGCCCGCCGGGGCGCCGAGCGCCGTCACAGCCCTGGCAGGGCCGGGCGCCAGGGAAGTGGTGCCGCGCGGGACCGTCTGAGGTGGCCGGCCCGAGCAGGGCTTGACGGCGACAAGCCCGGGCGGGAGCGTGCGTCCTGCACCAGGTCACCAGCCCAGCCGCGCCGCGGATGGCGCCGACGGTCCGTGAAGCCGTCCGCGAGTCCACGGTCGCCAGCACAAGCGCCGCGGCCTCCCGCAGCGCTTCCATCGCTACGTCCGCGCTGGAGCCAGCCACACTGCGGAACTGACCGCTGTCAACGGTGAGCAACGGTCCGGGTTGGTGACTGCGGGCTCGACCAACCGGATGCCGGCCCCGGTTGGTGTCCGACGCCCGGGCGCCTGGCCGTTACGCCCGGGGTGGTGTCGGAGGGTTCGGCTCGTGGCGGGCGCCGGGCGGCCGGTACAGCACGGCGGCCGCGCCGCGGATGGGGACGGCACGGAAGCCGAGCCGCCGGTAGGTCTCGGCGAGTTGCCGGGTGCGGGGCTGGGCCAGCACGGCGATCGCATCGTGGTCGGCGCGGCGCTACAGCGGGCGGCCCAGCCGGGTCGCGGCCCGCTGGTCGCCGGGGTGCGCGGCCAGGGTAGTGACCTCCGCGACCCGGTCGAAGGTGCCCCGCGCCCAGCGCTGCGCGCGGCGTCGTTGCAGCAGCGCGCTGGTGGCCAGCCCGGAGACGACCTGGACGAGCAGCAGCACACCGTGGACCGAGACTTCGGCGAGGCCGGTGTAGAAGCACAGCACGGCCGCGGTCTGGTTGTACTGGGCCAGCCAGATCGCGACGATGGTCAGCACGACGAACGGGGCGATAGCGGCGGCCACGGCAACGGGCATACAGGCCAGTGCGGCCGCCCAGCCCTGCCACACCCGGTGTCGCCCGGCCGGGAGCTCCTGCACGATCACGACAGCGCGGGTGTGCCACGCGGCGAGGGTGTGCCGGCCCCGAGCCATGGCCAGGACCGAGAGCATGATCGGCCAGTTCGCGGCCTGCCCGGCGCGGTGCAGCACCGGCCGGTCCAGCAGGCCGGGCTGGAACCGGCCCGCGGCCAGCCACGCCAGCGCGGGCAGCTGCCGCCAGCGCGGGTGCAGGTCGGCGGGGATCACCGTTCGAGCGTGGCGGAGCACCCGACGCGGTGCGGTACCCGCAGCGTGTGCGGCCGATCACACGACACCGTCCATCACGGCGCCGTCCATCCACGTCGCCGGCCTGGCCGGTGCCGGGCCCGGCTCAGCCGCGGGGTCTGGCTGTGGTCAGGAGGGGTAGGTTTCCACGACCAGGGGGACGTGGGTGGCGTCCTCGTCGGGGCGCTGGTCGTCGATGTGGACGTAGAGTTCTTCGGTGCCGTCGGACCGGCGGCGGCCGCGGATCTCCACGTCGATGCCGTGGACGGTGATGACGACGAGTTCTCTGGTGTCGTCGCTGCCCGGGGTGGTGTCGACGGGGAACGCGCGCAGGTCCAGGCGGGTGATGAGGTCGTGCGCGGCGATGAGCGCCGCGGTCGTGTTTCGCGGGCCGAGTCTGCCGTCCCGGGCCTGGCTGGCGGCGGTGTGCAGGGCGGCGATCGCCGCGGTGAACGTCGTCCCGTCGCCCTGCAGCAGCACGGTCCGCTTGGTGCCGGTGCGGGATGTGCCGGTGGCCGGGGCGGTGGGGCCTGCCGTGTAGGTGAGGTACAGGTCGCAGGCGATCGCGGCGATCGTGGCGAGGACCGCCGCGGTCGAGGTGACCGGTCCGTCGTGGCGGGCCATCGACAGGTCCGGCCGCCACTGCGGCGAGGCGAGGGTGACCGTGCCGTGCATGGTGACGAGCACCCGCAGGCCCCCGTCGCGGTAGCCGTTGACGGTGGTGGGTTCGACGAGCAGGGCGGTGATCGGAGCGTCCCACCGCAGGACGCCCAGCTCGGCGCAGCGCTGCACGATGTCGGCGACCTCGGTGCCGAAGTCGTGCGCGTGCAGGGCCAGGAACTCGGGCAGTCCGGGCTCCTCCTCTAGGTGACTGGTGTTAAACGGTGGTCCGGCCCGCAGGGCCGGACCACCGTTTGTTGTCTTGGGTTGTGGGTTGGTGGGGGTGGGGTGGGTGTGATCGTTGGAGTTGTTGCTTGGCTGGGCTTGTAGGCCTGTGAGCCGTGTTTCCCGGGTGTTGTGGTGGGGGCCGGGGTCGGTGTTCAGGCGGGGTGGAGGGTCCAGTCGTGGCCGGTGTGGGTGAGGCCGAGGGTGGCGAGTCTGGCGAGGTTGGCCGCGGCGGCGAGGAGGTTGAAGTCGGCGGCGATGCGGATGCGTCCGCGCATCCGGGCGCGTCGGCCGCCGTGACGGCGGCGCATGAGGTGCGCGATTTTGCGTTCGACTTTGGGTCTGGTGGCGCGGTAGTCCGCCTTCCAGGCGGGGTCCTGCTGGCGGGCGCGGGCGGCGGTGAGGCGGGCTTCGTGGTGGCCGATGGTGATGCTGCGGCCGGTCTTGGCGTTGGTGCACTGCTCGCGCAGTGGGCAGGTGGTGCAGGCGGCGCCGAAGTCGGCCTTCCCGGCGTGCCGGGGATGGTCCTTGACCCGCCGGATCGGCCTGACGGTCCCGTTGGGGCAGGTGACCCGCTGCTGGTCGAGGTCGATGCCGAAGCGGTCCTTGGTGAACTTCCCGGTCGGTGCGACGGGTTGCTGGACCTTGGTCTTGGCGTCGATCCCGGCGCGGTCCAGCCGGTCGAGGATCTCTGCAGCACCGTAGGCGGCATCGCCATAGACCGCAGCAGTGCCGTTGCCGCGGCCGCCATCAGGGTCGGTGAGGTCGGTGATGAGGTCAGCGACGGGTTCGACGTCGCCGGTGTTGCCGGCGGTGACCACGGTCGCGGTGACGATCTCGCTGTCGGGGTCGACAGCAATGTGGCCTTTGTAACCGTCGAAACCGCGGTGGTTGGTCTTGTGCCCGTGGCGGGCCTGCGGGTCGACGGTAGAGATGACCCGGTCCGCGGCGACCTTCCGCGCGATCCGCAGCGTCCCCTCCGGCCCGGTTTCCAGGTCCTGACCCAGCACCGTGGCGAGCAGCCGCATCGCCTGAGCGACCGGCTCGGGAAGGTCCTCACGGCCGTCCAGGGCGGCCAAAAGCGCGTGACCATCCCGGGCGCGAGAGTCGATCAACGCTTCCCGCGCGGGTTTGTCGTCCCAGTCGATCAACGGTTTGGCCGAACTGGTGTAGTCGTCGCCGCTGCTCAGCCCGTGCAGGACGACCCGTAACAAGCCGGCCAGGTCAGGGCCGGCGACGCCGAGCAGACCACGGATCGCGGACCGGATCAGCGTGATCGTGTCCATCGTGGCGACCGCGTCATACAACGGCGTGGAATCCAGGACCCTGCGCCGCCCGATCAGCCCAGCGTTGCGGGCCGCGGTGAGGGCCACCTCGAAGATCCGGTCCGGACGCTCCGAACGGCGCAGCCGTTCCCGCATATCGACCAGGACAGTGTGCGCGAACCCGGCCCGCCCGGCGCCGTCCCAGCCACCCACCCCAGCGGCATACCGCCAGCGGGCGTCGAACGTGAACCGATCCACCGCCTCCCGGTCCGACAACCCTTCCAGCCGTTGCAGGACCATCACCGCCGCGACCACCGACGGCGGCACCGACCGGCGACCGACCGCCGCGAACAGATCAGCGAACATCTCATCCGGGAACAACACGTCTCGATGCTCGTGCAGGAACACGAAGATCGAATTCGCCGGCAGCGCCTCACCGCAGAACGCCGACACCGGATCCAGCAGATCCAGCTGCTGCGAAGCCCTACCCAACACCACCCGGACACACTACCCCGAATAGATACAAAACGATGGTCTGACCCGGAGGGTCAGACCATCGTTTAACACCAGTCACCTAGGCAGCGTGGGCAGCGCGAGCGGCGTACGGCCGCGCGCATCGAACGATTCGCATTTTCGCCAGTGACGGCCCTAACGGTGCTAAATCAGGATATGTCGGGAAAGTACCGCTAGCGGTGAACGCGCCGCGTCGCTACCCGTGTCCGGAAATATCCGCATTTAGCGTCTTTAAAGCGCATGTCGAAGAGCGGGGGATGTCGTGAGGCCGTATGCCGCGGCGGGTTTGCTGGTCGTGCCGGCGGCGATGCTGACCGCCAGCGTCGCCGCCCATCCCGAGCCGCCCGTCTCCCCCTCGTTCGAGACCGCGACGACGAGCGGCGCCGGCCTGCGGGCGGGCGACCTGGTACGCGGCGCCACGTTCGCGACGACCGCCCGCGACCTGGTGGGCTACGACCCGACCGCCGACATCATCGTGACGCAGGCGGACGCGGGCACGGAGCTGACGGGGATCGACGCCCACACCGGCACGGTCCAGTGGCGCCGCCGGCTCGACACGTCCGGCGAGTACGGCACGGTGCTGTGGTCCCAGAGCGACCTCGGCGCGGGTTCGGTGCTGGTCAACACGTACCACCGGGACACGAAGAAGGCCGAGCTGACGGCCCTGTCCACCCGGACGGGCACGGTCCGCTGGCGCATGCCCCTGACCGCCCGGACCGAGGCCATGGCCGCCGGCCCGGCACTCCTGGTCGGCGAGCCGGCCGAGCACGCGTCGCCGATGCGGTGGGCCGACCCGCGCGAGGCCCCGAAGACCGGCAAGTCCGCGAAGTCCGCGACGCCCGGTGCGTCGCGGAGGGGCGCGATCCCGGAGGCGACGTGGGGCCCGCACGCCGCGAAGTCCGCGACCGCGACGCCGACGCCGAAGGCCTCCAAGTCCGCGGCGAAGACGCCGGAGCCGAGCAGCACGGCCCGCAACATGCACGTCAACGCCCAGCCGACCCCCGGCGACCAGAAGACCGGTGACGAGGGCCGCTCCCGCATCGGCCACACCGACGAGGACGCCGCCACGGTCGCGACCCGCTCCGCGCCCGGTGCGGGCACGATCAACGCGGTGGCGGCCGGCGACGGCGGCCGGCTGTGGAGCGCCGAGCTGCCCGAGGGCTGCGACCTGCGCGCCACGGCGGGCGACGGCCGCACGACCGCGCTGCGGCTGGCCTGCACCGAGGACGACCGGCCCGAGGACCGCCTCGAGATCCGCGACGCGCGCACGGGGGCGCTGCGCTCGCGGACCACGATCGACCCGGACGCCGACGACGGCGGGCTGGGCCTGCTGGTCCGCGACGGCGCGACGCTGGTGCGCGGCGCGCGGACCTTCCAGCTCTTCGGCCCGGACGGCAAGCGGCTCGTCCAGCGCGACGGCGACGGCTGCGCCGACTTCTGCGACCTGGCCGTCGAGGGCGACGTGGCGATCGTCGCGCAGTCCGGCGGCAGCACCGACCGCACCGACGGCGCGCTCGAGGCGTTCGCGCTGGCCGACGGCCACGAACGCTGGCGCGCGGAGCGGACCGCGCGGGCGCTCGTGCGCGAGGGCGGCCGGCTCTACGCGGTCGGCCCGGCCCCGCAGCCGGCCCCGTTCACGGCGGTGTCGGGCGTCGGCGAGCACGGCGTCTCCGCACCCTTCGCGACCATGCTCCCCGCCGACGCGGTACCCCAGCGCGGCTCGGCGGTGCTCGTCTCGGACGGGGAGCGCCTGGCGTGGTACCGCATCCGCCCCGTCGAGCAGCCCCCCGGCCACCTCGGCGGCGCCGTCGACCGGCCCGACCCGTGCGCCGTGCTCCCCGCCACCGAGGTCGCCAAGCGCCTGGGCAGGCGGCAGGCGAGCGCCCATCGCGACGACGACACCACGTGCACGTACACGACCGTGAAGGGCCACGACACGCTGCGGGTGCAGGTGCTCTGGGCGGGCGTGGACGAGGCCTCGGCGATCGAGCGGTACGACGTGATCAGGCACGACGACGTCGAGCGCGTCGGCACCGTGATCGTCGCGACCCGCAAGGGCGCCTGACCGGCTCAGAAGTCGTCGTCGATCAGACCGTACGGCGGCTGGTCGGGCCGGCGGGAGTAGCGCACGATCACGTCGGCGGCCGCCGTCGGGGGCGGGGTGTTGTCCGCCACCACGATCTGGGCGCCCACGCCCCGGCCCGCCAGCCAGGCCTCGAGGTGGCTGTAGATCCGCTCGATGGTCCGGCCGTCCTCCAGGTCGCCCAGCGCGCCGAGGTTCTTCTGCGGGCTGTCCAGCAGCAGGAACCCGGGATGCGACGAGCGGGTCTCCCACGCGGTCTCGAACATGGCCAGCTGCCAGGCCAGGGTGATCAGCACACGGCCCCCCGAGGACGCGGCGGTGTAGGGCTCGCCGCGCACGTACGGCGTCAGGTCCTCGGCGAGGTAGGCGTCGGCCAGTTTCGGGTAGCGGAACTCGGCGAGGATCGCCCGGTAGCGCTCGCTCACGCGGCGCACCACGGCCGAGCGGTCCGCGCGCCGGGCCTGGGTGCCGGCCGCGCCCAGCTCGTCGCGGTCCGCCTCCAGCTGGTCCATCATCTGCACGATGCCGTTGGCCCGCCGCTCCAGGCTCTGCACCAGCCGCAGGCCGTCGGCCGCGCGCTGCCGCACGGCGGCCGCCTCCTCGCGGCGGTGCGCGATCGCGTCGCGCTCGGCCAGGAACGGGGTCACCGCGTGCGACGTCGCCGCGTCCACCTCGGCCGCGGCCCGCGACTCGGCGTCCTGGGCGCGCGACGCGGCCGCGCGCAGCCCGGGGATCTCCCGCTCCAGGTCCTCGATGTGCCGGGTCAGCTCGGCGAGGCGGGTCTTGGCCGAGCGCAGCTCGCCCGAGACGTCGACGGGGCCGACCGGGAAGCGGCAGGCGGGGCAGCGCTCGTCGGACGCGACCAGCGCGGCGCCGCAGGAGGCGCACGCCCCCGCGCCGGTCTCGAAGAGGCGGTCGGCCTCGGCGAGCATCGTCCACTTCGACACGTCGTCGGCGTACGTGCCGCGCAGCGGGATCATGCGCTGGAGCTGGGTCTCGCGGTCGCGCAGCTCGTCGGCGGCGGCCAGCGCGGCCCGGGCGGCATCGCGGTGGCGTTCGCGCAGGTCGGCGGCGAAGGCGGTCGCGGCCCTCGCCCGGGCGTCCAAGGCGGCCAGCGACTGGGCGCACGCGGTGAGCTCGTCCTTGGCCGCCTGTTCCAGGGCCTCCAGGTCGAGGCGGGAGCCGACGTGCTGGTCCTCGACGAGCTGCTCGGCGGCCCGGTAGAAGGTGCGGGCCGCGGCCAGCTCGGCCTCGACGGCGCGGATGCGCCGGCCGATCTCGACGGTGTGGTCGTCGTGCACGTCGAAGACCACGTCGACGACCTGGCGCAGCTTGAGGTGCTTGATCGGCACGCTCTCGAAGAGCAGGTCCTTGCCGTCGAGGCGCTCGTTGGGCAGGAAGCACAGCCACATCAGGTCGCGGAAGCTCAGCGGGTCGGCGGGCTCGGTCGCCGTGTCGAGGGAGAGGCGCACGCCCTGGAGCTTGCAGTGCGAGAGCAGCAGGCTCGACAGGCTGCCGGGGTGGCCGGCGGGGCGCAGGGTGTGGCGCACGCGCGGGGCGGCGCCGGGCTCGTCGAGGCGGCCCGCGCGCACGTAGGCGAACATCGAGGGCTCGCCGACGGCGCGCTCGATGAGGTGCGGCGAGCCGGAGAGCTCGACCTCCAGCGTCGCGGACTTGACCTTCGGCGTGATCTCCGGGTGGCGGGGATGGTCGTTGGCGCCGAGGCAGTAGTCGACGAACTCGAGGATCGTGGTCTTGCCGGTGCTGAACGCGCCGGCGAGGACCGACAGGGGCCGCGGGGTGTCGTCGGAGGCGCGGAAGTCGACGTCGTAGTCGCGGTCGTCGCCGTGCAGGCGCAGTCGCCTGATCCGGATGCCCTGGGTACGCAAGCCGATCATGGCACGTCCTTGACTGGGACGGGGAGGAGCCACTGTCGCAGGTTCTCTCGAAGCTTACGACCGCTCAGGCGCCGCAGGCGACGGATGACGATGCGTACCGCTGTGATGTATGACTGAGCATACATCGCCGTGAATCGCCGGGCCATGGTCGCTCCCTCTTCCGTGAGGCGATAGGTGACCCGCCCGGCGGCCGTCACCGCGACGAGCCCCTGCGCGACGAGCGCGGCGAGGTCCTTGCCGAGGCTGAGCTGCGCGGTGACGTACCGCTGGGCGGGGCTGGCGTAGGCGACCGTGCGGTCGTCGAACCCGGCCAGGCGCAGCGCGGTGCGGTCCGGGTCGTCCTCGGCGCGCGCGAGCAGCAGCGGCTGCCCGGCGAGGAACTCGTAGGCGCCGAGCCGCTCGGCGTCGACCGGCTCCCCGGCCGCGAGCAGCACCAGCAGCAGCCGCGCCCGGCGGAACACCGCGAACTCGTCAGGATTCACAGCAGCTCCCGATTCACAGCAGCTCCCGCCAGTGCCGGACCCAGCCCGCCCGCCGCTGCTCGACCACCCGGTGCATGAGCCCGCACCGGTGGACGGCGGTGAGCGACAGGGGAAACCCGCCGGTCGAGCGGATCTCGCGCATCACCGAGGCGTGCAGGCCCGGCAGCGTCGCATCGCGCGGCCACTGCACGACGAAGGAGTTGAACTGGCCTTCCCAGATGCCGTGCACCAGACCGTCGGCCTCGTCCAGCGCGTCGAGCTCCGCGGGCACCCGCTTGTCGAGGATCTCCCGGGCGAGCAGGTCGGCGTTGAAGTACTCCCGCTTGGCCGCGCCGACCTCGGTGTGCCCGGCGGCCCGCAGCTGCCGCACGAACAATGCGCCGTCCAGCGCCGAGTCGTGCTCGGGATCCAGATCATGCAGCGGTACCCGCGGCGCCTGCACCGGCCCCGAAGGCGCGGCGTAGGGATCGTAGAAGTGCCGGCGCACGTGCGCGCAGTCGGGCTTGACGAGCAGGTTGCGCAGCACGTTCTCGTGCCACAGCTCGATCTGCACCCCGGTCTCGCGCTGCCGCCGCGCCCGCCAGTTGTCCCACCACTGGGCGGTGGGCGCGTCCATGCTCGCGGGCACGCAGAGCACCCACTGCGCGAGCCGGTAGCCGTTGCGCGCCGCCGCGGCGACCGCGGAGTCGAAGGACTCCCGGATCTGGCCCTGGTGCGAGCGGGTCACGATCGGCCAGAAGTACTTCGACTGCCAGATCACCACCAGCCCGGACAGCTCGCCGAGGAGGATGTCGATGCCCCAGTCGCCGGGGTTGGCGCTGATCGCCCGCGCGCCCGGGTGGATCGCGGCGAGCAGCATGGCGAGCATCTGCTCGAAGTCGTCACGGGCGCCGGCGATATTGCCGGCCCGCAGCTGGTGGGCGGCGAAGTTGATCGGGGGCTCGCCGGAGGCAAGGCTCGTCGACGCCGCAGTAGCCGTCATCTCCCCTCCGCATCCGACCCCCGAATGGCGTGCTGCTCCGATCCCAAGATTGTCACGCGCAGCAATGTCTCCGCTACCTTGGGCAGAGATTTCACCGAATGTGTCATCACAATTTGTCGAGGTCGATATCGGCGTAGATGGCCGCGTGGTCGGAGCCGGCGTGCACCGCCTTCGTCATGGTGTCGTAGATGGGCCACAGCACGCCGTTGCGCCCGCCCCACACGCCCTTGCGCAGAATGCCGCCGCCGGTCGTCGCCGCCCACAGCGCCGGGGACAGCAGCACGTAGTCGAGCTTGTTCCGCGCGGTGCAGGAGCCGTAGGTGCCGGGCCGGCCGTTGTCGTCGAACGCCGGATGCGCGGACACGTCGCGCAGGTCGGTGTCGTGCAGCAGCGGCGCGAGGGGCTCGCTGTCCGGGGTGTCGTTGAGGTCCCCGACGACGGCGACGAACGGGGTGGCCTGGGCGCGGTAGATCGCGGCGACGCGGGCGGCCTGGCGCCGGCGGGTCGCGTCGGAGGCGAGCTTCCCGCCGTAGCCCTTGCTCTTGAGGTGGTTGACGAGCACGACCAGGGGCTCGGTGCGGCCGGGGAGCACGACGTGATACTCGGGGCAGTCCCGGCTGAACACCCGGCCCCGCTCGTCGGCGTCGTCGACGTGGGTGCGCTGCCCGGCGAGCGGGAACCCGGCGGTGGACATGATGCCGACGTCGATGCCGCGCTCGTCGTTGCCGTCCATGACCTGGATGTGGCGGTACAACCCGCGCAGCCCGCCCTCGGTGAAGCGCTTGAGCGCGTGGCGGCTCTCGGCCTCGATCACGCCGAGGACGTCGGCGCGCAGGTCGAGCATGACCCGGGCGGTGTTGAGCAGCGCCTGCTCGTCGCAGCGGTCGGTGGTCAGCTCGACCCAGCCGATCCAGTCGGCGCGGCCGCCGGCGACGACCTCGACCCGGCCGTCGCGGGCCCGGCGCAGCAGCCGGCCCCGGTTCTGCCGCAGCCGCGCGAACTTCGCCAGATCGCCGCCCCGCAGTCCCAGCTTCGTGAGCTCGCGCAGGATCTCGTGCTTGATCTCGTCGGTGTAGACGGGCTCCTCGAGCAGCTCGCCAGCGCGCGCGAACGCCTCCAGCACCGGCCGCCCGTCCGCCCAGGTCCGCTGGTCCAGCGCCTTGGCCCGGTTGAACAGGTTCTCGACGTTGTAGCTCGCGATGCGCATCGTCCACGAGAGTATTGGTTGATCGTCATCTGCGGATGACACCGTCGCCCGGATGGTCGCCGAGTTCATCCTGGTGTTCGTCGTCCTTCCCGTGGCGTTCGCCTTCGTGAAGGTCCCCGGCGGCCCGATCCCGGTCCTGCTGGTGCTCACCGTCGCGGTGGCGTTCTACTTCCGCCGCGCCCGCGACTTCGACCGGCGGGACCTGTGGCGGCCGGAGGCGCTGCGGCCGGAGCTGCCGCGCATCCTGCGGCTGTGGGCGATCGCCGCGGTGCTGGCGGTGGCGGCCGTGTGGGTCTTCGACCGCGAGCACCTGTTCGATCTGCCGCGGCACAATCCGGGCCTGTGGGCGCTGATCGTCGTCGCCTACCCGGTCGTGTCGGTCTACCCGCAGGAGCTGGTCTTCCGGGCATTCCTGCTGCATCGGTACCGCACGATGCTGCGCGGCGAGAAGGTCGCCGCGGCCGCCAGCGCGATCTCGTTCGGCCTGGCCCATCTACTCTTCGGCAACCCGGTGGCGGTGGTGCTGACCCTGCTGGGCGGCTGGCTGTTCGCGCGGCGGTACCAGCGCACCCGCTCCCTGCTGACCGTCTGCGTCGAGCACGCCGCCTACGGGCTGCTGATCTTCACCGTGGGCCTGGGGCGGTACTTCTACCACGGCACGAACTTCGGCAGCTAGGCCGTCAAGGGGCCGTCACGAGTTCAACGCACCACGCACGATCGCGGCGGCCAGGTCCGCGCAGGACTCCTCCGTCACCGTCTCCGGCGACGCGGTGACCAGCGTGTAGAGGGCGCCGCCGTAGAGGGTCAGCAGCGCCGGCACGGCCGCGGGCGGGATGGCCAGCCCGGCCCGCGCGTGGTGCTCGGCGGTGTAGGCGGCCATCGAGGCCTGCAGGCGGCCGAGGGCGTCGGCCAGCGCGGGGCGGCGCAGGGACTCCAGGTGCAGCTCGAAGATCGCGAGGTACCGCCGCCGCTGCACCGTCGCCGCGAGCCGCAGCGAGCCCGCGATGAGGGTCTCGGCGCCCGCGCCCGGGGTCGTCACGAGCGCGGCGGCCATGTCGGCGCGGTGCAGCTCGGCGACCCGCTCGGTGACCGCGACGAGCAGGGCCTCGCGGCTGCGCAGGTAGTTCGAGGTGGTGCCGGCGGGCAGACCGGCGCGGGCGTCGACGGCGCGGTGGGTCACGCCGTGCACGCCGGCCTCGACGAGCAGCTCGATCGCGGCGTCGGCGATGGCGGCCCGGCGGGTCTCGTTGGGTGGTGGCACGGGGCCAGTCTATGGCACCATCCGTTGTACAACGATCGTAGTGAACCTGTGGGGAGTGCACGATGGAGATCCTGATCGCCGGGGCGGGGATCGGCGGGCTGGCGCTCGCCCGCGGGCTGCTCGCCGACGGGCACGCGGTCCGCGTCCTCGAGGCCGCCGCCGGTCCGCGCACGGGCGGCGCGGCGGTCACCGTCTACAGCAACGGCGCCGCCGCGCTGCACGGCCTCGGCGCGCCCCTGCCCGACGGGCTCGGCGGCCGCATCGACGCGCTCGAGATCCGCGACGCGCGCGGCCGCCGGGTCAGCCGCATGGACCTCACCGTGATGCGGCGGGCGACCGGCTTCCCGGTCACGACCGTCCCCCGCGAGCGCCTGACCGCCCACCTGGCGACCGGGGTGCCGATCGCCTTCGGCCGCCGGGTGGAGTCGGCCGCCCCGGACGGCACCGTGGTCGTCGGCGGCGAGACGCTGCGGGCGGACGTGGTCGTGGGGGCGGACGGCGCCCGCTCGGCGATCCGGGCGGCAATCCGGTCGACCCGGCCGGCCGAGGTGGGCTGGACGACGTTCCAGGGCCTGACCCCGGTGCTCCCCCGGATCGCGGCCGGCCACGAGGGCGTGCTGCTCGTCGGGGCCGCGGGGCTGGTCGGGCTGATGCCGGCCGGCGACGGGCTCACGCAGTGGTGGTTCGACGTGCGCGGCGACGACTTCGACCCGGCCCGGTTCCGGGACTACGCCGAGCCGGTGCCGGAGCTCCTCGCCGACCTCGACGGCCTGAGCTCCTTCCCGCACCTGCTCCACGAGGTGCCGCACGTGTGGGGCGCGGGCCGGGTGACGCTGCTCGGCGACGCGGCACACGTGTTCCCGCCGTCGCAGGCCCAGGGCGCCAACCAGGCCCTCGAGGACGCCTGGGCGCTGCGGCGGACGCTGGCCGGCGACGGGGACCTGCGCGCCTACGAGCACCTGCGCACCATCCCGGTCCGGCGCGTGTCCCGGATGGCGGCGAGCGAGCGCACCAACCGCCCGGCCGGCCCGCTCACCCGGGCCCTCGCGCGGCTGGTCCCCGCGGGGCTGGCCGGCCGCGGCTACGCGTCCCTGATCCGCCGCTGCTCCACGGTGCTGTAGGACAAATGTCCCGCGCGATCCGTGACGCATGGATCGCGACAATCCCCGCCGGGCGCGCGACGATCGACGCATGGGGATGATGAAGAACCTGATGATCGGGTTCCACAAGCGCACCGGGGACAAGTTCGCCGGCATGGACCTGCTCTACATCACCACGGTCGGCGCGAAGAGCGGCAAGGAGCGCGTCTCGCCCGTCGCCCGCTTCGCCGACGGCGACGACGCCTGGCTCGTGGTCGCCTCGAACAACGGCGCGGACCGGCACCCGGCCTGGTACCACAACCTCAAGGCCCACCCGGACCAGGTCTGGATCGAGCACGGCGGGCACAAGCGCGCCGCGACGCCGCAGGAGCTGACCGGCGAGCGGCGCGAGGCCGCCCTCCAGCAGATCATCGCCGCCCAGCCCCGGTTCGCGGGCTACCTGAAGAAGACCTCGCGCGCGCTCCCGGTGATCCGGCTTTCCGTCTAAGTCATTTCCGTCTAAGTCATTTCCGCCTAGGCCAACAGTGCGCGGCGCAGGCGGGGCAGGGCGATCGCCAGCGACAGGGCGCCGAAGGCGAGCAGGTAGACCAGCGACGGCAGCAGCGCGGGCCCGACGTGGCCGAGGGCGGGCTCGCGCAGGAGCTGGATCGCGTGGTACAGCGGCAGCACCTCCACGAACCACTGGACCGGCCGCGGATAGACCGTCACGGGGAAGAACGTGGTCGCGAACAGGAACATCGGCAGCATCACGAGCTGGATCAGCTGGAAGTCCCCGGGCCCGCGCAGGAAGGTGGCCACGGCCAGCCCCGCGGCCGCGAACGCGAAGCCGACGACCGCGGCCCCGGGCACGGCGAGGAGGATCCAGGGCGA
Source organism: Dactylosporangium sp. NPDC000244 (assembly GCF_040300725.1). Taxonomy (NCBI): domain Bacteria; kingdom Bacillati; phylum Actinomycetota; class Actinomycetes; order Micromonosporales; family Micromonosporaceae; genus Dactylosporangium; species Dactylosporangium sp. NPDC000244. The sequence goes on along the minus strand of NZ_JBEPEH010000001.1, from coordinate 482,750 downwards.
GCGGGCGAAGCCGAGCACGGCCACGACCGCGAGGAACCCGCCGCTGGCGACGGCGCCGCGCAGCAGGGCCCAGGCCGTCTCGCCCAGGGCGATGTCGCGCACCGTCAGCGGGGTCGTGACCATCGTGTCGTAGGTGCGCTCGTGGCGGAGCTTGAAGTACAGGCCGAACGCCGTCTCGTTCAGGGCGCCGTTCATGGCCGCGGTGGCCAGCAGGGCGGGCGCGACGAACTGGGCGTAGCTGATGCCCGGGCCGACGCCGGGGACCGCGCCCACGAGCGCGCCGACGCCGACGCCGATCGACAGCAGGTACAGCAGCGGCTCCAGCACCTCGGCGGCGAGCATCGCCCAGGTGTGCCGGTAGATCATGAGGTTGCGCTCGACGAGCAGCAGGGCACGGGTCATGCGAACAACCGCCGGCGGTAGGTGCGGCGGGCCAGCAGCAGGCCCGCGACGGTGAGCGCGCCGAGGTACGCGGCGTGCAGGACGGGCCGCTCGCCGCGGCACAGCTCGGTGCCGTGCCACAGCGGCGTGCAGTAGACGACGTAGCGCAGCGCCGCCGGGATCTGCTCGACCGGGAAGAACACCCCGGAGAACATGTACATCGGCATGATCACGAAGCGGAACAGGGTCGACATCGGCTGCCCGGTCTCCAGCGTCGCGACCCAGGCCGCACACGGCGTGGCGAACGCCAGCCCGGTCAGCAGCGCGGCCGGGGTCAGCCAGAGCAGCGCCGGGGTCCGCAGCGCTGGAAAGCACAGCAGCACGGCGACGAAGCACAGCGCCGAGGTGGCGATCCGGAACGCGATGTAGAGCAGGTGCCCGGCGAGCACGTCGTCCGGGCCGAGGGGCCCGGCGACGGCGCTGCGGTAGCTGCCGCCCGGGCGCACGGCCAGGAACACCGGGCGGGTCGCCTCGATGACGGCAGTCTGCATGGTGGCCGCGGCGAGCAGGCCGGGGGCGAAGAAGGCGAGGAACGCGACGCCGTGCAGGGTGTCGGGGGCGGTGTTGCGGTCCACGAGCCGGCCCAGGCCCGCGCCCATGGCGAGCAGGAACAGCAGCGGGTTGAGGACCGACACGACGATCGTGGATCGCCAGGTGCTGCGGTAGCGCAGCATCCAGTACGAGAACTCGCGCAGCGCCAGGACGCTCACTCGACCAGCGACCTTCCGGTGAGGCGCAGGAACACGTCCTCGAGCGTGGCCCGGCGCACGAGGGCCGCGATCGGCTCGGTATCGAGCCGGGCCAGCACCGCCTCGCCGTCCTCGGCGTAGAACAGCACCCGGTCCGGCAGCTCCTCGACCCGCTCGACGAGCTCGTCCTTCGGCACCGGCGCGCCGGGCGGCAGGCGCAGCTCGAGGACCTCGCGGGTCACGTACCGCTCGATGAGCGCCCGCGGCGAGCCCTCGGCCGCGATCGTGCCCTTGTCCATGACCACGAGCCGGTCGCAGAGCTGCTCGGCCTCGTCCATGTAGTGCGTGGTGAGGATCAGCGTGACGCCGTCCTGCTTGAGCCGGAAGAGCCGGTCCCAGAGCACGTGCCGGGCCTGCGGGTCCAGGCCGGTGGTGGGCTCGTCGAGCAGCAGGATCTCGGGATCGTTCACGAGCGAGCGGGCGATGGTCAGGCGCCGGCGCATGCCGCCGGACAACGCGGCCACCTTGGCGCCCGCCTTGTCGGTCAACTGCGCGAAGTCCAGCAGCTGTACCGCCTTGTCGCGGGCCTGCCGCCGCGACAGCCCGAAGTAGCGCCCGTAGATGAGCAGGTTCTCCTCGACCGTCAGCTCGCCGTCGAGGGCGTCATCCTGGGGCACGACCCCGATGCGCGCCCGGATCGCGGAGCCGTCGCGGACCGGGTCGCGGCCGAGGACGGTGAGCCGCCCGCCGGTCGGCGGCGAGACGCACGCGATCATCCGCATCGTGGTCGACTTCCCGGCGCCGTTGGGCCCGAGAAACCCGAACGCCTCGCCCCGCTCGATGGCGAACGAGACCCCGTCGACGGCGCGCACACCGCCCGCGCCGTGCACCTTCTGCAGCCCCGCAGCCTCGACGAGCACCTCGGTCCCCATGCCCAGCCCCCGTCATCCGGTTACGTGAGGCCGGAAAACTAACACGATTCTCTGCAAAAATCCGACCTCTTTTCTCGGGCCGCCACTCCCCCGCCCCATTCCGGCCGCCGCTGCCCTCAACCCGAACGCCGCAACGCTTAACCGAACCGCCACAACTCCCACTCCATGCGCCGCAGCCCTCGACCCGGATGCCGCAACTCTCAACCGGGCCGCCGCCCCCTCAATCGAATGCCGCAACTGTTCACCGAGCGCCGCGGCGCCGGACCCGCGCGGCGCCTGCCGGGCCGCGTCACTCCGGCCGCCGGGACGAAAAGTCCGACACTTCGTGATCGGACTTTTCGGACATTTCACGATTTTTCCGCATCCCACGAACCGGCGGCGCCGACAAGATCGCGGCCAGATAGCCCGCCGCCCCCGCCGCCAGCGCGAAGCGCACCCCGACACCGGCCAGCAGCGCGCCCAGCACCGCGATCCCCAGCGCACTGCCCACCTGCCGAGCGGCGTTGAACAGCCCCGTGGCGAGCCCGGCCGGCGCCGCCTCGACGACCGCCGAGGTCGCCGCCACCATGCTCATCGAGATCCCGAAGCCGCCGAGCACAAGGCCGGAATCAGCACCGCATACGGCACCCGCCCGATGAGCACCGCCAGCCCGGCCGCCCCCGCCGGCAGCCCGATGAGCATCGAGCGCCGCGGCCCCCGCCCGCGCGTGACGCGCCCGCCGAACCAGGTACCGGCCAGGGTCGCGGCGGTGATCGGCACGATCGCGAACCCGGTCGCGAGGGCGCCGTACCGTGCCTGCTCCTGAAACCACAGCCCGATCACGAACACGGCCCCGTAGTAGGCGAGGTTGATGAGCAGCCCCACGCCCAGCGACCCGGCGAACGCGGGCTCGGCGAGCAGCGCGCGGTCCAGCAGGGGCCGGCGCCCGCGGCGCTCGACGAGCACCAGCGCCGCCGCGGCCACGGCGAACACCACCAGCAGCGCGAGGGGCAGGGGCGCGCCGAGGCCGGAGCGGCCGCCCTCCACCACCGCCGCCGTCAGCGCGAGCAGGGCCACGGCCCCGCAGAGCTGCCCCCCCGAGGTCCAGCGGCGGGCGACTATATGCTGATAAGTCCGAAAAATCCGGCAAGCGAAGCGCCGGATTTTTCGTGACCGAACGATCCCCCGGCACGTAGCGGCGTACGAGCAAAACCGCCGCCACGGTCACCGACACGTTGACCCAGAAGATCGAGCGCCATCCCAGCCCCGCGGTCAGCACCCCGCCCGCCAGCGGGCCCGCCGCACCCGCGAAGCCGCCGATCAGGGCCCAGCCCGCGACCGCCCTCGCCCGGTGGTCGCCATCCGTGTACGTGCTCTGCACCAGGGCCGGCGACGCGGGGACCATCAGGGCCGCCGCCAGGCCCTGCACCGCGCGGGCGGTCAGCAGCAGCGGGAGCGTCGGGGCCGTCGCGCAGGCCCCCGAGGCCGCGCCGAACAGGGCCAGGCCCGCCAGGAACACGCGGCGGGAGCCCCACCCGGTCGCCCGGCCAGCCGCCGGTGAGCAGCAGGCCGGCCACGGAGGCGTGCGGGTCGCGGTCCAGCGCGGGAAGGGGCGACGTTCACGATCATCATGAACCGGCCGAGACCACAGTGCGGCCAGGGGGCGGCGGTCGAAGGGCATCTCCGCGGTATACCTACTCGGTGACGATCTTCGCCGACGAGGCCGTGGAGCGGTTCGTGCTCGGGCTGCGCGCACCGGGGCCGAAGCCGTCCGTCGCGCGGATGCGGGAGGGCGCCGCCCAGCGGGCCCGCGAGCGGCCACCCGGGCCCCCGATGGCCGTCGAGGACCGCGTGGCCGGGCACGTGCCGGTGCGCGTCTACCCGCAGGAGGGCCGGACCCGGATCGTGTACCTGCACGGCGGCGGCTTCGTGCTCGGCGACCTCGACACCCATGACCTGGTGTGCCGGCGCCTCGCCGCCGCGACGGGCGCCACCGTCGTGGCCGTGGGCTACCGGCGCGCGCCCGAGCACGCCTACCCGGCCGCGGTCGAGGACGCGCTCGCGGTGCTCGGCTGGGCGGCCGAGGCCGGGCCGGTCGCGGTGGCCGGGGACTCGGCGGGGGCGTTCGTCGCGGTGCTGGCCGCCCGCCGGGCCGCGGTGCCGCTGGTCGCGCAGCTCCTGGTCTGTCCGCTACTGGACCTGGCGCTGACCCAGCCGAGCGCGGACGAGTTCGGGCTCGGGTACACGCTGGACGTCCCCGAGCTGCGCGAGTGGATCTCCTGGTGGGCGCCCGAGCCGCAGGCCCTGCCGAATCCGCTGCGGTTCCCCCTCGAGGGCATGCCGCCGGCGCTGATCGTGGCGGCCGGGCTCGACCCGCTGCGGGACGGGGCGGTCGCCTACGCGGAGCGGCTGCGGGGCGCCGGGGTCCCCGCCACCCTGCACGTCGAGGCCGGACTCGTGCACAACCACCCGATGTACGCACATTTGGCGCCGGCGGCGGAGCGGGCATATGCCCGGTTCCTGACTGACGCGGCGGCGATTCTACGCTGAAATAGCCGGAGCGGCTTCCCGACAGCAACGCCCGAATCCCAAGGAACGGTTGCTAGGGTCTGCGACGCTCGATGATCCGAACGCTAGGGGGACCGACGTGGGACTGTGGGACAAGGTCAAGGGCGAGTTCATCGATATCATCGAGTGGCTCGACGACAGCCGGGACACGATCGTCTGGCGGTTCCCGCGCTACCAGAACGAGATCAAGATGGGCGCCAAGCTCGTCGTCCGCGAGTCGCAGGTGGCGGTCTTCGTCAACGAGGGCCAGGTTGCCGACGTGTTCGTCCCCGGCACCTACACGCTGCAGACGCAGAACATGCCGATCCTGTCCACCCTCAAGGGCTGGAAGTACGGGTTCGACTCGCCGTGGAAGGCCGAGGTCTACTACGTCAACACCCGGCAGTTCACCGACTTCAAGTGGGGCACGCAGAACCCCATCATGATGCGCGACGCCGAGTTCGGCATGGTGCGCATCCGGGCGTTCGGCGCCTACTCGCTGCGCGTGGTGCACCCGGAGAACCTGCTCAAGCAGCTCGTCGGCACCGACCCCCAGTTCCGCACCGAAGAGGTCTCGGAGTTCCTGCGCCAGCTCATCGTCGGCCACCTCGGCCCGTCCCTGGCCGCCGCGCAGGTGCCGGTGCTCGACCTCGTCTCCCAGCAGCTGCTCATCGGCCAGAAGCTCGCCGGGGTGCTGACCCAGGAGCTGGCCGAGTACGGCATCCAGATCCCCAAGTTCATCATCGAGAACATCTCCCTGCCGCCGGAGGTCGAGGAGGCGCTGGACAAGCGCACCTCGATGGGCGTGCTGGGCAACCTGGACCAGTACTCGAAGTTCCAGGCCGCCAACGCCATGGAGGCCGCCGCGAACAACCAGGGCGGCGCCGGCGAGGGCTTCGGGCTCGGCCTCGGCATGGCGGCCGCCCAGCAGGTGGCCCAGTCGCTGAACCGGCCCACGCAGCCGCAGCAGCCGGGCTACCCGCAGCAGCCGCAGCAGGGCTACCCGCAGCAGCCGGGCTATCCCCAGCAGCAGCCCGGGTACGCCCCGCAGGCCGCGCCGCAGTCGGCGCCGCCGGCCGGTCCCCCGCCGCTGCCGCAGCAGGCGACCTGGTTCGCCGCGATCAACGGCGCCCAGGCCGGCCCGTTCGACCCGAACGCGCTGGCCCAGCAGGTGCAGGCCGGGGCGATCAGCCGGTCCACGCTGCTGTGGAAGAACGGCATGGCCGCCTGGACCCCCGCCGAGCAGATCCCGGAGCTGGCGGGCATCTTCAACTCCGTCCCCCCGCCGCTCCCCCCGATGGGCTGACCAGGACATGTCTCAGAGCCAGTACCCGTGCGCCGGCTGCGGCGCCAACGTCGAGTTCGCACCGGGCACCAACGTGCTCAAGTGCCCGTACTGCGGCCACGAGACGGCGCTGCAGACCACCGGCGCGCGGGTTCGCGAGCACGACTACCTCTCCTTCACCAGCCTGCCCCGCAAGCCGATCGCGACGCTGGCCAAGCACGTGTTCGTGTGCCGCAACTGCGGCGCGCAGACCGAGAGCGAATCGATCTCGGACCGCTGCCGGTTCTGCAACGCGCCGGTGGTGGCCCAGCTGAGCCCGCAGGACCTGGTGGTGCCCGAGGCCGTGGTGCCCTTCGGGGTCGACAAGCGGGCGCTGCGCGAGGCGCTGGGCAAGTGGGCGTCGTCGCGCTGGTTCGCCCCGTCGGGCCTGAAGAAGGTGTCCGAGGCCGAGACGGCCAAGAGCACGTACCTGCCGCACTGGACGTACGACTCCCGCACGATCACGGACTACCAGGGCCAGCGGGGCGAGCACTACTACGTCACCGAGACCTACACCGAGAACGGTGAGACGAAGACCCGGCAGGTGCAGAAGACGCGCTGGTACCACGCCAGCGGCCGGGTCTTCCGGGACTTCGACGACGTGCTGGTGACCGGCACGACCAAGGTGAGCCAGAAGCACCTGGACGCGCTGGAGCCCTGGCCGCTGCCGGACGCGCAGCCGTACCGGCCCGAGTACCTCGCCGGGCACGAGACCCTGCGCTACGACGTCGAGCCGGAGCAGGGCCTCGAGCACGCCAAGGGCAAGATGCGCCCGATCCTGGAGCATGACTGCCGCGAGGACATCGGCGGCGACGAGCAGCGCGTCGAGCAGATGCACACGCAGTACAACGACGTCACCTTCAAGCTCATGCTGCTGCCGGTCTGGATCGCGTGCTACCTGTACGCCGGCAAGACCTACAACATCCAGGTCAACGGCGTGACGGGCGAGATCGCCGGCGAGCGGCCGTACAGCGCGGGCAAGATCGCCCTCGCCATCATCGGCGCGCTCGCGGTGATCGCGATCATCATCGCCATCTCGGTGCTGGGCAAGCACAAGTAGGAGCATCCGCAGGGGGGCGCGGCCGGCAAACGCGGGCCGCGCCTTTCGCGTGCGTGGCACACTGCGACCATGCTCGATGACCGCGCCGCGCGCTTCGACCGGGTCGCGCCCGCCCTCGCCGCGCTCGGCGACGACGAGCTCGCGAGGCTGGTCGCCGGCGCCGTCCCGCACGGCACCGGGATCGGCGGGCGGACCGCGGGGCTGGACGTCGACGGCGTCGCGGTCTTCGTGAAGCAGGTGCCGCTCACCGCGACCGAGCTGGCCGCGCCGCACGACACCGGGAACCTCTTCGGGCTGCCGGGCTTCTATCAGTACGGCGTGGGCTCGGCCGGCTTCGGAGCCTGGCGGGAGCTCACCGCGCACCGGCTCACCACCGCGTGGGTGCGCTCCGGGCGGCAGCCGAACTTCCCGCTGCTGTACCACTGGCGCGTTCTGCCCCGTCCGGAGGTCCGGCCCGGCCGCGAACCCGTCGGTGCCGGTGTCGGTGTGGATGTCGGTGTGGACGTCGATGAGCGCACCGCCTACTGGGACGGCAGCCCCGCGGTGCGCCGCCGGCTGGAGGAGCTCAACGCGGCCCCGGCCGCCGTCACGCTGTTCCTGGAGCACATCCCGCACGAGCTCGGCCCCTGGCTGCGCGAGCGCATCGACGGCGGCGACCAGCACGCCGGCGTCGAGGTGGCCGCCCGGCTCGCCGCCGCCGTCTGCGCGATGAACGCGGGCGGGCTGTTGCACTTCGACACGCACATGGGCAATCTGCTCACCGACGGGCGGCTGGTGTACTTCGCCGACTTCGGCCTCGCCCTGCACGCCTCGTTCGCCCGCACGCCCGAGGAGTCCGCGTTCTTCCGCGCCCACGCCGCCTACGACCGCCGCTACAACGCCGGGCACTTCGCGACGTGGCTCGCGTGCGAGCACGGCTGCCCCGGCGACTGGGACCGCGCGCACGACCTGATCGCGCGGGCCGCCGCGGGCACCCTCCCCGCGGAGCTGGACGACGCGCCCCCGGGCAGCCGGGCGGTGATCCTGCGCCACGCGGGCACCGCCGCCGCCATGCACGACTTCTTCACCGGGCTCGTCGGGGTCTCGAAGCACACGCCGTACCCGTACGCGGAGCCGATCATCGCGAACCGGGTGCGATAACGTTTACGCCGTGCAGGACACCGACTCTCCTTCCCCTCCCGTGCGGGTTCTCGAGATCGGTGGGAGCCATGTGACCGCCGGTAGTGTCGAGGTCGCCGGTCACCGCATCCTCGACCGGCAGCGGCACCCGCTCGACCCGGCCCAGGACGCGCTCACGATCGTCGGCGCGCTGGCGGACGCGGCGAAGCGGCTGCTGCCCGGCCCCGGCGACCGCTGGGCGGTGGCCTTCCCGGGCCCGTTCGACTACACCGCCGGGGTGTCGCTGCACGAGGGCGTGAGCAAGTTCGACCAGCTGCACGGCGTGAACCTGCGCGAGGCCCTGGCCGCGGCGATCCCGGCCGAGCCGGAGGCGTTCACGTTCGTCAACGACGCCGACGCGTTCCTTCTCGGCGAGTGGGTCGACGGGGCCGCGACCGGCACCCGCCGCTCCGTCGCGATCACGCTCGGCACCGGCATCGGCTCGTCCTGGCTCGCCGACGGGGCCGTGGTCTCCGACGGCCCGGACGTGCCCAAGGACGGCGAGATCCACTTCTGCGACGTCGACGGCGTGAACATCGAGGACCTCGTCTCCGACCGGGCGCTCGTGCGCGGCTACCTGGCCCGCACCGGCGTGACCGTGGACGGCATGCGGGGCCTGGCGGCGCTGGCCCGCGACGGCGACAAGGACGCGCGCGAGGTCGTCGACACCGCGTTCGGCATCCTCGGCCGGCTGCTCACCGAGTGGCTGGACCGCTTCGGCGCCGAGGTCGTGGTCGTGGGCGGCTCGATGACCGGCGCCTGGGACCTCATCGAGCCGGCCCTGCACCTGCCCGTGCCGGCCCGCCCGGTCGCCGACACCGAGCGCTCGGCCCTGCTCGGGGCCGCCTACGCGGGGTCCTGACAAACCGGGCGGTCAGGTGTTACGAACGTCGCATGCCCTTACCGCCCCCGGTTTCCGAAGTCGCGCCCGGTGTCTGGGTCCTGCGCACCCCCGGCAGCGCCTACGTCCTCGACGCCGGCGGCGGTGAGGACGTCCCGCTCGCCGTGCACTGGGGCGCGCCCGTCGACGACGCGACCGCCGTCGCCCTGGCCGCCGTGCCGCACGCGCCGTCGCGCGGCTGGGAGAGCCCCCTCGACGGGCGCGAGGAGTTCCCGTCGGACACCGGCCTGCGCTTCACCGAGCCCGCCCTCGCGCTGCGCTTCGGCGACGACGGCCGGGCCGTGCGCTGGGTCCCGGACGGCGCCGAGGCCGAGGGCACGCATCTGCGGCTGCGGTACCGCGAGCTGACCCGCCCCGTCCGCCTCATCCTGCACTACCGGGTCTCCCCCGGCCACGACGTGGTCGAGCGCTGGGCCGAGCTGGCGACCGACGTGCCGGTGGAGGTGCTGCGGGCCGACAGCGCCGCCTGGTGCGTGCCCGCCCGCGACCGCGCCCGCCTGTCCAGCCTGCACGGCCGGTGGGGCGCCGACAGCCGGCTGCAGCGCACCGACCTGCCCGCCGGGACCGTCCGCCTCGGCAGCCGCCGCACCACCACCAGCCCCATGCACAACCCGTGGGTGGCCCTGGACGACGGCACCGCCACCGAGTCCCACGGCGAGGTGTGGACCGCGGCCCTGGCCTGGTCCGGCACCTGGCGGATCGACGTGCAGCGGCTGCCCGGCGGCCGGGTGGTGGCCAACGCCGGCGCCGGTCACGAGGCACCCGTGGCCCGGCTCGCCGCCGGCGGCGCCTACGAGACCCCGAAGAGCTGCGGGCTGTTCAGCGCCGAGGGCTTCGGCGGGGCCAGCCGGGCCTGGCACGAGTACGTCCGCGGCGCGGTCCTGCCGCACGGCGACGAGCTGCGCCCGGTGCTGTACAACTCGTGGGAGGCGACCGGGTTCCGGCTCGACGAGGCCAACCAGATGGCCCTGGCCGAGCGGGCCGCGGCGCTGGGCTGCGAGCTGTTCGTGATGGACGACGGCTGGTTCGGCGCCCGCGTCGCCGACAACGCCGGCCTCGGCGACTGGCGGCCCAACCCGGCCCGCTTCCCCGGCGGCCTCGGGCCGCTCATCGAGCGCGTGCGCGAACTCGGCATGGCGTTCGGCATCTGGGTCGAGCCCGAGATGGTCAACCCCGACAGCGACCTGTACCGCGCCCACCCCGACTGGGTCTACGCCTCCGACGGCTACCCGCGGCACGAGCTGCGCAACCAGCTCGTCCTCGACGTCGGCCGGCCGGAGGTGGCGGCCTGGCTGCACGACTGGCTCGACAAGCTGCTCACCGAGCACGACATCGCGTTCGTGAAGTGGGACATGAACCGGCCCGTGACCGACCCCGGCCCGTACCGCGACCTGCAGTGGTCCACCCGGCACGCGCGCAACCTCTACGCGGTCCTGGACCGGCTGCGCCGCGACCACCCCGGGGTCCGCTTCGAGTCGTGCGCCTCCGGTGGCGGCCGCGTCGACCTCGGCATCCTGGCCCGCACCGACCAGGTGTGGCCCAGCGACAACACCGACGCGAGCGACCGGCTGCACATCCAGGAGGGGTTCAGCCAGCTGTACCCGGCGCGGGCGATGTCCGCCTGGGTGACCGACGCCCCCAACTTCCTCACGGGCAACCGGGTGCCGCTCACGTACCGCTTCCACGTGGCCATGGCCGGCGTCCTCGGCATCGGCGGGGACCTGCCGCGGTGGACGGACGAGGAGCAACGGCTGGCCGCCGAGCTCATCGGGCAGTACAAGCGGATCCGCCCGATCGTCCAGCATGGACGGTTGTTCCGGCTGCGCTCCCCGCGCGAGTCCGACGCCCCGGCCCTGGCCTATCTGTCGGCGGCCGGCGATGAGGCGGCCGTGTTCCAGTTCCTCGACGGCCACCGCTACGGCGAGCCCGCCCCGCCGGCCCGGCTGCCGTTCCTGCCCGCCGGGGTGTGGGAGGACGCCGGCACCGGCACCCGCCACCCGGCGGCGTTCCTGGCCGTCCACGGGCTCGACGCCGGCCTGTTGCGCACCTACGACAGCGCCGTCACCCACCTGCGAAAAATCTCCTGACGCCGGTAAACCGGATCGCCGCCCGCCGTTGACCCAACCCCGACGACCCGGGCGTCTTCACGGTCGCGACCCTGGACGGCACCACCGCCTACGCCACGGTCATGACCGGCCGCCCGGAGCGCCGCGTGCTCGTCTACCGCACGAGCGACGGCGGGCAGACCTGGGCGGGCGCCGACCCCGGGCACACGGTGCCGTACAAGGACCACGGCCAGGCCCGGTGCCGGTGCGGGTGCCTAGATGAGGGACTTCACGTAGGCGAGGTTGTCGCGGGTGCGCTCGCGCAGGGGTACGGCGGTGGAGAAGTCCTCGAGGGTGACCCAGCCGTCGTACCCGTGCTCGCGCAGCGCCCGCAGGTAGGCGCCGACGTCGGCCTGGCCCTCGCGGAGGGTGGCCCAGTCCGCCTTCCACGCGACGGTACCGTCGGGCGCGGTCGACACCGCCCGCCAGGCGACGTTCTTCACGTGCACGTGCTGCAGGTAGGGGCCGAGCAGCTGGAACGCGGCCCGGTGGTCCTCGTGGCCCTCGATGACGAGGTTGCCGAGGTCGTGGATGACGCCGACGGCGGCCGGGTCGAGCCCGTCGACGAGCCGCAGCGCGGACGAGGCGGACGCGGCGATCGTCTCGTGGTGCAGCTCGACGAGCACGGTGACGCCGAGCCGGGCCGCCTCCGCGGTCGCCCACTCGAGGTCCTTGCGGGCCCCGGCGAACAGGTCCGGATAGTCGCCGGTCTTCAGCAGCGGCATGGTGACCCGGACGCGGCCGGCGCCGAGCGTCGCGGTGGCCGCCAGGAGCCGGGCCACGTCGTCGCGTTCGAAGCTGCGCGCGTAGCCGCCGAGGCCCGAGTACGCCAGGCCGGCGCCGCGCGTGACGGTGTGGATGTCGGCGAGGCGCTCCTCGAGCCCGGTGAGCGGCCACGTGGCCCGGTTTCCGGCCCAGAAGCCGGGCTCGTCGGTCTCCTCCTGGTCGGTGATGCGCCACTCGATGCCGTCCCAGCCCTGCGCGGCCAGCTCGGTCGCGGCCTCCTGCGGGGTCCAGTCGGGCGTCGAGGCGGTGAAGACCGAGAACTTCACTGGTGTGCTCCCTTGGTGTCGGGCTTGACGTCGTCGTGGGCGCCGTCGAGGACCTCGTCGAAGGAGACGGGCCGGCCCAGCGCGGCGGAGACGTAGACCGCCCGCACCAGGCCGAGGGCGAGCAGCCCGTCCTGAATCCGTACTCCCGGGTCCCGGCCGGTCTCGATGGCCTCGACGATGTCCTCGTACTGGCGCAGGTGCCCGGTCACGAAGCCGTCGGCGGCCTTGGCGGCGCCGTAGAGCTCGGCCGGCGGGACCAGATCGGCGGCCCCCGTCCCGGGATCGCCCGCGGTGTGGAAGGACTCGAGCTGGTCGTCGTGCAGGACCGCGGAGCCCTCGGTGCCGTGCAGCGCGAGGCGGACCGGCAGCCCGGGCCAGGCGCCGGTGGTCGCGTGCAGGACCGCGAGCGCGCCGGAGGCGAACCGGATCGTGGCCGCGGCGAGGTCCTCGACCTCGATGCGCTCGTGGCAGACGAGGGCCGTCTGGGCGTAGACCTCCGCGGGGCGGCCGAGCAGGGCCAGCATCTGGTCCACGAGGTGGATGCCCTGGTTGGCCAGGGCCCCGCCGCCGTCGAACGCCCACGTGCCGCGCCAGTCGGCGGAGTCGTAGTACGCCTGGTCGCGCCACCAGGGCATGGACACGACGGCGGAGGTGATCCGGCCCAGCCGCCCGGCCCGGACGGCGCCGAGCAGCGCGGCGGTCGCGGGGTCGAAGCGGTGCTGGCTGACCACGGAGGCGACGAGCCCGCGGCCGGCCGCCGCCTCGGCCACCTTCGCGAACGCGCGCGCCTTGGCCAGGTCGGTGTCGAGGGGCTTCTCGACGAGCAGGTGCGCGCCGGCCGCCAGGGTCTCCTCCGCGGCGGCGATGTGCAGGCCACTGGGCGTACAGATGGAGACGAGATCGATGTCGTGAGCGGCCAGGGCCTCGGTGAGCGTCAGGTGGACCGACGGGTGCGGGTCGAGCTTCGCGGCCAATGCCTCGGCGGCCTCGATTCGCGCGTCGACCAGGGCTTTGGTTCGCAGTCGCGGATGGCGGGCGATCGCCTCGGCGTGGTTGGCGCCGATGATGCCGCTGCCGACGATCGCCACATTCAGCTGTGTCATTTCACTCCCCCGGCCGTGAGGCCGCCTACCAGGAACCGTTGGAACGCGAGGTACAACACGACCACGGGCAGCGCGCACACCAGCGCGGAGGCCATCAGCTGCCCGTACAGCGGGATCGCCCCGCCCTCCTGGGTCGCCCCGAACACCTGCAGCGCGACCGCGGCGGTGCGCGTGTCGGCGTTGGTGATGACGGAGGCGAACAGCACGTCGTTCCAGCCGAGCAGGAACGCGAAGATGGCCGAGACGACGAGCCCCGGCCAGCTGAGCGGGATCACGATCGAGCGCAGGATCCGCCAGGAGGAGGCGCCGTCGAGCCGGGCCGCCTCGTCGAGCTCGTGCGGCAGGCCGCGCAGGTAGGTGACCATGACCCAGGTGGAGAACGGCAGCGCGAACGTGAGGTAGGTGACGAACAGCGCCCAGCGGGTGCCGATGACGTCGATGCTGAGGATGCGGGCCAGGTTCGCGAAGAGCACGAACACCGGCAGCAGCATCAGCGTGCCCGGGATGCTCTGCAGGGCGAGCAGCCCGCGCAGGATCAGCCCGCGGCCGAAGAACGTGAAGCGCACGAGCACGTAGGCGGTCGCGACCGAGACGAGGGCCGAGACGACCGCGACGGACCCGGCCACGAGGACGCTGTTGAGCAGGCCGTCGCCGAGCTCGACGGTGTCCCAGATCTCGGCGTAGTTGCCGGGGTGGAAGGCGCTGGGCCAGAAGTCGCCGCGGGCGACGGCGAGGTCGTCGTTGACGCTGGCGAAGAGCATGTAGAGCACCGGGGTCAGCGTGCCGGCGAGGAGCCCGGCGATGACCAGGATCTGCAGCCAGCGGGGCAGGAGCCGTTGCACGTCAGTCTTCATCGCGGTTCAGCCTCACCGCTCGCAGGTACACCGACAGCGGGATGGCCACGAGCACCAGGGACAGCACCGCCATCGCCGCGCTGAGGCCGAACTGGAAGTTCTGGAAGCTCTCCACGTAGGTGAGCACGGGCAGCACCTCGACGTCGTGCGGGGCCGGGACGCCGAAGAGGACGTACGGCAGGGTGAAGCTGTTGAGCGTGTGCAGGAACTCGATCACCATGCCGAGCCCGAGCACACCCCGCAGCTGCGGCAGCACGATCCTCGTCAGCTTCGCCCGGTAGCCGGCGCCGTCCAGCGCCGCGGCCTCGTGCACGTCGTCGGGGATGCCCTGCAGGCCGGACAGCGCCAGCAGGTACAGCAGCGGCCACGAGGTCCAGATCTGCACCAGCACGAGCGCCCAGTAGCTGCGCGGGCCGTTGAGCCACAGGTAGTCGGTGCCGAGCAGGTTCCCCGCGGGCCCGTTGGGCTGCAGGATGGTGCGCCACACCGTGCCGACGACGAAGGCGGGCAGCACGTACGGGATCAGGAAGGCGGAGCGGACCAGCGCCCGGCCCGGGAAACGCTGCTGGGTGGCCAGGGCGGCGGCCAGGCCCAGCGGTACCGCGGCGATCGTCACGATGACCGCGTAGCCCACCGTGACCCAGATCGCGTGCGGCAGGGCGGTCTCGCTCCAGGCCTCGCGGTAGTTGTCCAGCCAGATGTTCGGCGCGTCCGTCCACTGCCGCAGCGTGTACTGGTTCAGGTCCAGGGTGGACACCAGCAGCGCGACCGCCAGCGGCACCAGGATGACCACGACCATGAGCACGCCGCCCGGCGCCAGCATCCACAGTGGACGCTGACGCCGGGAGACGGCCTTGCTCACTTTGCTTCGTCCACGGCGCTCTGGGCGTCCTTCTGAGCCGCGCTGACGAGGGACTTGAGCTTGCCGTCGTCCACCTTGCCGGCCTTGAGGTCGGGGATGGACTGCACGACGACGTTGAGCAGGGCCAGCTGCACCTTGCTCCAGCCGCCGTTGAACGGCGTGCCGGCCGACTTCGACGACGAGTCCACGATCGCCGCGAGGGCCGGGTCGGACTGCAGCTCCTTGGCCGCGGCCGCGTTCGTGGGCAGCTCGCCGAAGGTCTTGTAGTACGTCTTCTGCGCATCGGCGCTGGTGAGCATCTTGACCAGGGCGAGGGCGAGGTCCTTGTTCTTGGAGTACTTCGCCACGACCAGGTTGTCGCCGGAGAGGATGCTGGTCGCGGCCACGCCGTTGCCGGGCTTGGACGTGGCGCCGGGCGGGATCGTGGGCATGACGGCGTACGCGTACTTGCCCGCGACCTGCGACTTGTCCAGCGTCACCTTGGACGTGGCCGAGACCATCGGCAGGAACGCGGCCTTGCCCGCGCCGAACTCGGCGATGGCCTGGGCGTTCTTCCAGCCGACGGCGGCCGGGTCGACGACCTTGTCGGCGGCGAGCCAGCCTAGGTAGGTCTGGTAGGCCTTGACCGTCGCCGGGTCGTCCAGCGACGCCTTCTTGCCGGCCACGAGCGGGTTGCCGGCCTGGACGGACATCGCCCAGATGAACTTCCACGGGTCGAAGCCGTCGGCGTAGGCGACCGCCATGCCGTAGGTGCCGCCGCTCGTGAGCTTCTTCGCCTGCTCGCGCAGCCCGTCCCAGCTGTCGGCGGGCTTGTCGATGCCGGCGGCCTTGAGCAGGTCGGTGTTGTACGCCATCACGAACGGGCGGCTCGTGAACGGGATGCCGACCTGGTGCTGCGCGTCCGGGCCGGAGATGCCGAGCGCGGCGGGGACGAAGTTGTCCTTGCCGCCGACCTTCTGCCAGTCGGCGTCGCCGAGCTCGAGGAAGGCGCCGGTGGCGTAGGCGGTCGGGGTGAAGGTCGTGCCCAGGGAGTACACGTCGGGTCCCTGCCCCGACACGACCGACGTCTGAATCTTGGTGAGCTCGTCGTTGGCGGAGGCGAACGTCTCGAACTTGACCTCGGCGCCGGTCTGGGCCTTGAACGCGGCGCTGGTGTCGGTGAACCACTGCTTCTGCTGCTGAGGGTAGATGGTGTTGGCCTGCACCAGCACGTTGATCGTCTTCCCGGCGCCGTCCAGCTTGCCGTCGCCGGTCGCGGTGTCCTTGCTGTCGTTGCCGCACGCCGCGAGCAGGACGGCCGCGGCCAGTCCGACGGACATGAGCTTCATGCGATTCATGGGGGGTGTCCACTCCTCGTCGCTTGCTATGGGGGCGTTTTTTCGAGTGGCGGATCGATGGTTGCGGACGCTATCAACGCTGCTGAAGGGGTGGCAATCGTTTGCCATCTTTTGCCAAATCTGCTTCGCTGTCGGGCATGCCCCGCCCCTCCGGCCGCGACCGCCCCGTGACGATCAACGACATCGCCGCGGCGGCGGGGGTCGCCGCGTCCACGGTCTCGCGCGCCCTGAACAACCCGGGCCGGGTGAACGCCGTGACGCGGGAGCGCATCGAGGCCGCGGCCCGCGAGCTGCGCTACGTCCCCAGCTCCCCCGCGCGCGCCCTGTCCTCGGGCCGGACGCGCGCCATCGCGGTGCTGGTCTCGGACGTGACCAACCCGTTCTACTTCGGCGTGATCCGGGGCACTCAGCAGCAGCTGAAGGCGGCCGGCTACGCCCAGCTGCTGATCGACACCGAGGACTCCGGCGAGCTGGAGGCCGAGATGCTGCACAAGATGCGCCGCTCCCTGGACGGCGCGATCCTGGCCGCGTCCCGCCTCCCGGACCGCGAGCTGGCCCGCCTGGCCGGCGAGATCCCGCTGGTGACGATCAACCGCAACGTGCGCGGCGTGCCGAGCGCGATCATCGACACCCCGGCGGGCATCGGCCAGGCGGCGGAGCACCTGCTCTCCCTGGGCCACCGGGACATCGCCTACGTCTCGGGCCCGCAGCGCTCCTGGCCCAACGAGGCCCGCTGGCACGCCATGCGCGAGGTGGCGGCGCGCCATCGCCTGACCTTCACGCGGGTGGGCCCGTTCCCGTCGGGCCGCGGCTCGGGCCCGGCCGCGGCGGACGCGGTCCTGAACACCGGCGCGACGGCGTGCATCGTCTTCAACGACCTGCTGGCGATCGGCATTCTGCAGCGCCTGCGGGAGCGGCATGTGCGCGTGCCGGAGGACATCAGCGTGGTCGGGTGCGACGACATCTTCGGCGCGGACTTCTGCCATCCGCCGCTGACGACGTTGACGGCTCCGATCGAGCAGGCTGGGCGCGTGGCGGTGTCGATGCTGCTGTCGCGGCTCGACCGGACCTCGTCCCCTTCACCGACGACTCGCCAGCAGGTCATGCTGCCGGTCCACCTGACCGTGCGCGGCTCAACGGGCCCGGCGGCCGCTCCCGCCTAGCAATCCCTTGTTCAAAAAGCCGCAAATACTGACATTTCGCCCCGTGACGAGTCTTGATCGCGGCGGCCGGACGGTGGCGGCAGGGCACTCTCGCTCCCGACGCCGGGCGACGGCGACGGCCGCGCACCGCAGCCGTGCAAACCGAGGTTGGGCCAGCGTCCGGCCCAGGACGAGCAGCGCGCCCGGGGCCGTGTCAACCGGGCGACGGGCGCGGGTGCACGGCTGCGGTGCGGGCGGCGGACGGCGGGCCGTGGACCGCGGGTCGTGGGCCGCGGGCCGCGGGCCGCGGGCCGCGGGCCGTGGGCTGCGGGCCGTGGGCCGTGGGCTGCGGGCTGCGGCGATCTTTCGGTACCAAACAACAGTGAGCGGCCAGGGCAGGCAGTGACCGCGTGCGCCGGGCGCGGGTCCGGGCACGCGTCGAGGCTGGCATCCGACCGCGGCGCACGTTGGTCTGACGCCAGGCCGCAGGTCACCCCACCGCCCCAGAGCCGCCACGGACCGCCGGCCGCCCCGTCGCCCAACCACCCCCGCCGGGCCACGAACCGCGCTCGCCGCTTCACCGCCCACGGACCCCGCGCCGCACGTCACCCCAACCACCACGCGCGCCACTTCACCGGGCCACCCCACCGCCTCGCCGGCCCCACGAGCCACGCGCCGCACGTCACCCCGTGGGCCAGTCGCCGGGCCACGAGCCTCGCCCGCCGCCGGGGCTCAGCACCCCACGATCCACACGCCGCAGGTCGCCCCATCACCGCGCGGTCCACGAGCCGCCGGCCGCGCTATCGCTTCGCCGCCCCACACCGACAGGCGACGGGGACACCCGTCCGTCGCACAACGCCAAGCCATCACAGCCCGCCCGTCCGGCGAACGCTGCAAGCCCAGGTCGACGCCGCGCCGACAGCTCACCCCAAGACCGACCAGCAAAGCCACTGCGATCGAAAAGTCAGGCCAGCGCACGAAGAATCAAGGAGCCGCGCGAAACCCACACACCTGGGACCTGGGTGCCGTTCCGACTATTTAGACCCTACCACACGCATTCAAACTGATCTCGCTCGCGAACACGATGAGTAAGGCGAAAATTACCTAGGGCTTCCGTGCGACCACACAGTACATGGCCGTGTCGACCAGCGGGGGACGGTCCTCCTCCGGAATGGGGTTGCGCCAGCCCGTCACCGGAACGATGCCCGGCTCCACGATCTCCAGGCCCGTGAAGAACTGCGCCACCTCGTCCCGGCTGCGCGGCATGGCGTCGACCTTCAGGCGGCCCGCCTTGATCTCGCGCAGCGCGTAGTCCCGCGCGGCCGGGTCGTTCAGGTCCGTGGTGCCGTGCGTCATCACCACGTAGCTGCCCGACGGCAGCGCGTCCACCAGGGACCGCACGATCTCGTACGGCTTGTCCTCGTCGAACAGGAAGTGCACGATCGCGATCAGCATCAGCGCGACCGGCTGGTCGAGGTCGAGGGTCTTGCGCAGGCTCTCGTCCGCAAGGATGGTGCCCGGGTCGCGCAGGTCCGCGTCGATGTACGCCGTCTTGCCCTCCGGCGTGCTCGTCAGCAGCGCCCGGGCGTGCGTCAGCACGATCGGGTCGTTGTCGACGTAGACGATCCGCGAGTCCGGGGCGACGCTCTGCGCCACCTCGTGGGTGTTGTTCGCGGTCGGGATGCCGGTGCCGATGTCGAGGAACTGCCGGATGTTCGCCTCGCCGGCCAGGAAGCGCACCGCGCGTTGCAGAAAGTAGCGGTTCTCCAGGGCGGTGGTGCGGATCGCCGGGTAGACCCGCGCGATCGCCTCGCCGGACTCGCGGTCAGCGGCGAAGTTGTCCTTGCCGCCCAGCCAATAGTTGTACCGCCGGGCGGGGTGTGCCGCGGTCGTGTCGATCCGGTCCGACCAGCCGGCCTGCTCGTCGCCGACGCCATCTGCCATGAGTACGCATCGTAGGCCATCACCGGCTTGCCGTGACAGCGCGTCGAGATCACCCTTTTGTGACACGGGGGCATGTGACACGGGCAAATGTCAACGAGTCAGGCGCCCGAGGATCGCCGAGGCCGCGAACACCGCGACCGCCACCGCGCCGACCAGCACGCCGAAGTCCAGCAGGAGGTGCGCGGGGGTGCCGATGAGCAGGCCCCGCAGCGCGTCGACCTCGTAGCTCAGCGGGTTCACGTGGTTGAGCACCCGCAGCCAGCCGGGCATCACCGAGACCGGGTAGAGCGCGTTCGACGCGAAGAACAGGGGCATCATGATCGCCTGGCCGATGCCCATCATCCGGTCCCGCTTCAGGACCAGGCCTGCCAGGGTGATCGACAGGCAGCAGAAGAACGCCGAGCCGAGCAGCAGCACCACCGCGGTGCCGAGGAGCTTCAGCGGGTTGCCGGTCAGGGACACGCCCAGGATCGCGGCCAGCACGAGCACCACCACGGCCTGGACGAGCGCGCGGATGCCGGCCGCGAACGCCTTGCCCGTGACCAGGGCGGCCCGCGGCGTCGGGGTCACCATGAGCTTGGCCAGGACGCCGGCGTCGCGCTCCCAGATGATGTGGATGCCGTAGAAGATCGACACGAACAGGGCCGACTGGGCCAGGATGCCCGGGGCTAGAAAGTCGAGATACGGCAGCCCGCCGGTGGGGATGGCGCGCAGGTGGGTGAACGTCTGGCCGAAGATGATCAGCCACAGGGCGGGCTGGATGGCCCGGGTGATCACCTCGGTTCGGTCGCGGCGCAGCTTCTGCAGCTCGACCAGGCACATCGCGGCGATCCGGGTCGCGAGGACCCGCACCGGGTTCGTGCGCCCGGCGTCAGCCGAGACGGCGTGCGGTGCGGCGAGTCGCACGGACATCGCTGAACCCCCCTGCGTCCAGATCATCCCCGGTGTACTGCCTGAAAACGTCGTCCAGCGAGTCCCCGTCGGCGGAGGCGATCAGCTCCGCGGGCGAGCCGAGCGCCCGGATCCGGCCGCGGTGCATGAGCGCGACCCGGTCGCAGAACTCCTCGGCCTCCTCCATGTAGTGCGTGGTCACGAGCACGGTCATGCCGGTCTCGGCCCGCACCTGGGTGATGCGCTCCCACACGCCGGCCCGGGCGACGGGGTCGAGGCCGATCGTGGGCTCGTCGAGCACGAGCAGCCGCGGCGCGCTGACGAGGGCCTGGGCGAGCTCGAGGCGGCGGATCATGCCGCCGGAGTAGGTGCCGGCCGGGCGGTCCGCGGCCTCGGCCAGGCCCATCGCCTCGATCGCGGCGTCGGCGCGGGCCCGGCGCTCGGCCCGCGGCACGTCGAACAGCCGCGCGAACAGGGCGACGTTCTCGCGCCCGCTGAGCCCCGCGTCGGCCGAGAGCGCCTGCGGGACGTAGCCGATGAGCCGCCGCACCGCCATCCGGTTGCGGCGCACGTCGAGCCCGAAGACCTCGGCGCGGCCGGCCTGCGGGGGCAGCAGCGTGGTGAGCACCCGGATCGTGGTCGTCTTGCCGGCGCCGTTGGGGCCGAGGAGCCCGAAGATCTCGGCCGGCTGGACGCTCAGCGAGAGGTCGTCGACGGCCAGGGTCTCCTTGAAGCGGTGCCGCAGTCCCTCGATCTCAACGGCCGGGTTCATGGGCACTCCCCTGCTCGGCGAGGACGAGCGCCAGGCGGCTCAGGGCCGGCACCGCCGCCGTCAGGGCCAGCCGCTCGTCCTCGCCGAGGGCGTCCAGCGCCGTGGCGAGCAGCGAGATCCGGGCCTCGCGCCAGGCGTTGAGCCGGGCGGCCGCGGCGTCGGTGAGGAAGAGCCGCACCGAGCGGCGGTCGGCCGGGTCCTGCTCGCGGCGCAGCAGCCCGGCCTCGGTGAGGTGGTTGACCAGGGTGCTGACCGAGTTCCCGGCGAGGTGGAGCTGCGCGGCCGCGGCCGAGACGCCGGTGCCCGGCGCGGACTCGACGAGCCGCAGCAGCTCGACCTGGCTGCCGGTCAGCGCGGGGACCGTGAGGCCTGCCCGCAGGCGGCGGCGCAGCACCCGGCGCACGCCGTTGAGCTGCGACGCCAGCGCATCGGCCAGCCCTTCGCGATCCACTCCCGAAATATACCTCGTTAGCAGAGCTAATCAAAACTCCGGGTCAGGTCGAGCTCGTACCGGTCGCCGGTGCGCTCGAACCCGAGGCGGGAGTAGTACGGGGCGACCATCCCGGGCGGGGTGAGCACACGCCGGAAGCCGTGCGCGGTGAGCTGCCCGCTCTGCCGGAAGACGAACTCGCCCGGCGACAGATCGCGGTACCGCCGCGTCACGTAGTCCAGCTCCACCTGCGCGACCTGCGGGTCCTGCGGCGACGGGCGGAGCATGAGGACCCCGACGATCTCGTCGGCGTTGAGGGTGAGGAAGGCGAGGCGGTGCCCGTCGTCGTCGAAGCGGAAGTCGGGGTTGAAGCGGGCGATGTCGGTCCAGTGCACGCGCAGCACGTGGGCCAGGAAGTTGTCGTCGGTGGCGACCTCCACCACCTGGTAGATGCGCTCGTCGTGGCGGGTGCGCAGCAGGGAGTACAGCTGCCAGACGTTGATGATCGCGAGCGTGAGGTTCAGGCCGACCATCGGCCAGACGCGGACCCCGGTGTTGTAGCCGATCAGGACCAGCGAGCCGACCAGGTTGAACAGCCGCAGCCGCAGCAGGCGCCGCTGCAGCAGGGACCACACGAGCAGGGCCGAGCCCGCCCAGCCGACGATCTCCAGCCAGCTCATCGCTCCTCCCGCCAGCCGCGGGTGTACACCACGCCGAGCTTCTCCCCCACCGCCCGCTCGAGGTCGATGCCCATCGTGTGCGCGGTCACGAAGGCGGTGATGACCACGTCCGCGAGCTCGGCCTCGACGTCCTCGCGGGAGCCGGTGCGGCGGGCCATCCCGTAGTGCCGCCGGACGGCGCCGACGAACTCGCCGGCCTCCTCGGCGAGCGCGAGGGCCTGGCGCAGGTGCGGTGCCTCGGTGAACCCGGCGTCGATCAGGCGCGCGGCGACGTCGCCGGCGACGGCCGGCAGCTCCGAGAGGGTGAAGGGGCGGGTGTTGTCCACACCGCACAGCATGCCGGAGTGCCCGCGCCCGCCGGCCGACCGGCTCGCCGACGAGGCGGGACGGCCTAGTATCGCTCGAATGACCACGAATGTCCTGCGCGACGGTGACCTCGACACCCGCGAGGAGCACCTCTACCGGCTCCTGGAGCGGGCGCACGACTTCGGCGACCCGGCCGCGGTCGCCGCGCTGCAGGCGCTCGTGCGCGACTACGCCGACTACCACCGCTCGCTGTACACCCGGGCGATGAACCACGCCGACGTGATCGCCGCGCACACCCCGCCCGGCGCGCTGCGGGAGCCGCTGCTCGCCGCGCTCGGCGACACCCGGTACAACTGCCAGGCCTGGGCGGCCATGGGCTGCGCGGCGATGGGGGTGCGGGAGGCCGTGCCGGAGCTGGTCGGCCTGCTCGACCACCCGCAGTGGAAGGTCGTGGAGGAGGCGCTGCGGGCCCTGGGCCGGCTCGGCGACGCGTCCGTCGTGCCCGCGCTGCGCCCGCTGCTCGGCGACGGCGTCGACTGGGTGCGGCTGCGGGCCGCGGAGGCGCTCGCGGACATCGGCGGCCCGGAGGCCCTCGACGCGCTGTGGCACGAGTTCGAGCACCGCCGCTTCCCGCGGATCGGCCACATCGCCAGCGCCCTGGCCGCCTTCGCGCCGGAGGTCGTCCCGCGGCTGATCGCGGCCGCGGACGACCCGGACCCGAACCGCCGCTACTGGGCCGCGGTGGCGCTGGGCTCCACCGGCGACGAGCGGGTCGCGGCGACCCTGCAGCGGCTGCAGGCCGAGGACCGCGGCACCACGGTGTTCGACGGCGAGGTGCGGGCCGCGGCGAAGAAGGCCCTGCGCACGCTGCGCCGCATCCAGGCCGCCATCGCCGCCCGCGAGTCTGGGCAGTGACCCCGACGCGGCAGATCCGGGCGGTCCACACCGCGACGACGCTCACCGTCTACCAGGCCTACAACGCCACGATCAGGCCGTCGTTCACCGACGTCACCGGCCTGGCGCACCGGGTCCACGAGCTGGTCCGAGCCGGTGACCTGGACGCGGCGCAGGCCCTTCTGCCACGCGAGCAACTATTGACACATATCTGTCAATAAGGTTTCCTATCCGCAACCTTCGGCTCACCAACACGTCCGCAACGTGCCGTTGGGAGACCCGTCAGTCTTCCTAGGAGCCTGCTCGTGAAGCGGTACCGCCTGCCCCTCATCGCCCTCGCGGCCGTCGTGCTCTCGTTCACCGCGACGACCGCGTACGCCCTCGCCCAGACGAACAAGGCCGCGCTCGCCGCCGGCCCGACCGCGAGCCAGCTGCTGGCCCGCACCCAGACCTGCAACCAGGTGTCCAACGGCAAGTACGCCACCGACGACGGCGGTGCGGCCACCGTCGCGATCTGCAAGAGCGGCTCGGCCTACTTCTGGACCGCCGACATGGACATCGACTGCGACGGCATCGGCACGTCGCACTGCAACGCCTCGACCGACCCGTGGTACCAGGCCCAGACCTCGTTCACCACGTCGAACGGCTCGTACTTCACCTCGGACGTCACGCGCTACTACGTGATCCCGCTGCCGAGCTCGCGCTTCGACTACGGCGCGAACGGCATCCGGCCCGGTGCCGTGGCCGCGGTCGTCTACAACAACCAGGTCGCGTACGCGGTCTTCGCCGACGAGGGCCCGGACAACATCATCGGCGAGGGCTCCTACGCCCTGGCCACCGCGCTCGGCATCGACCCGAACCCGGCCACCGGCGGCACCGCCGGCCCGGTGACGTTCATCGTCTTCCCGTCCTCGGTGCCCAGCCCCGTGGAGAGCAACACCGCGATCGACAGCACCGGCTCCTCGGCCGCGAACGCGTGGCTGGGCACCTCGCCGACCGGCGGCCCGACGACGCCGACCACGGGCCCGACGGGCACCGCGGGGCAGATCGTCGGCTACGGCGGCAAGTGCGTGGACGTCGCCGGTGCGAGTTCCGCCAACGGTACGGCGGTGCAGCTCTACGACTGCAACGGCACGACCGCCCAGAAGTGGACCCGCGCCTCGGACGGCACCCTGCGGGCGCTCGGCAAGTGCATGGACGTGGCGGCGGCCGGCACCGCGAACGGGACCAAGGTGCAGCTGTACGACTGCAACGGCACCAACGCCCAGAAGTGGACGCGCACGGGCCAGACGCTGGTCAACGTGGGCTCGGGCAAGTGCCTGGACGCGACCGGCCCCAGCTCGGCCAACGGCACCCGGCTGCAGATCTGGACCTGCGGCGGCGGCGCCAACCAGAACTGGTCTCTCTGAGCGACCGGTGAACCCGTGTCGAGCTCCCGGCGGCCGGCAGGACGGCGCCGGCGGGCGGAGCTCGACACGGGTCCGGCGGGCCTCGCGACTCCTACGCCGGGCCGATCGCCTGACGCAGCCGTTCGACGAGTTGCGGCGAGACGGGGGCGGCCCAGCGGCCGCCGGGTCGTACGGCGGTGCCCGAGTGGAACGCGCGGACTCCGGCTTGTCGAAGTGCGGGTATGTGAGCCTCCCGGAGGCCGCCCCCGGCCAGCAGCAGGCTCCGGTGGACCGGCGCGTCCGCCAGGAGGCCGGGCAGCCCCGCGTCCATCCCCTCCGGCCCGCCGGCCGTCAGCACCGAGGTCAGGCCGGGCAGGCCGTCCAGCGCGCGCCAGGCCGCGGCCCGGTCGGTGGCGTGGTCGATGGCCCGGTGGAACGTCCACGGGAAGCCGTCCAGCAGCGCCTCGAGCGCCGCCCGGTCCACCGCCCCGCCGGCGTCGAGGAAGCCGAGCACGAACTCGGCCGCCCCGGCCGCGCGCAGCTGCCGGAGGGTGGTTCGCAGCGACGGTACGTCGGCCGCGAACCCCGGCGTCGTGCGCAGCATCACCCGGACCGGGATCGACACCGCGGCCCGCACCGCCTCGACCGTCGCCGGGGCGGGGCTCAGCCCGTCGGCGGCCATGTCGCTGACCAGCTCGACGCGGTCCGCCCCGCCGTCCTGAGCGGCCCGGGCATCGGCGGCGTCCAGGGCGATGATCTCCAACAGCACCCGGCCATGGTGCCACCCAAGTCTTCGCGAGGCGGACACTCGGCCGTTTCCTTGGCCGAGTTAGCGTGCGAACATGGTTCGCCGTCAGTCTGTGCTGGCGATCGCGCTGGTGGGGACAGCGCTCGCCGCCCTGCTGCTGCAACTCGTCGTGCTCCCCCTGGTGCTCCTGCCGCTCGACCCGCGCTGGGCCTGGCTGCTCGCACCGATCGCGCTCACCACGATCCCGCTGTGGTCGCTCATCCACGAGGCCATCCACGGCACGCTGCTGCGAAACCGGGCTTGGAACGATCGCCTGGGCCGCCTGCTCGCGGTCGGCTACGGAGGCCCGTTCACGCTGCTCAAGGCCGGTCACCTGCTGCATCACCGCTACAGCCGCACCCAGCGCGAGCGCACCGAGGTCTACGACCCCGCGAGGTCCTCGTGGCTGACGGCGGCGCGGACGTACTACCCGAGGCTGCTCGGCGGCCTGTACGTGGCCGAGCTCCTGTCGGTGCTGCTCGTCCTCCTGCCGCGCCCGGGCTGGCGGCTGCTGGTGCACCGGACCGACTCCCTGGACTCGGTGACCGGCCTGCTCTTCGAGCGCGTCGCGCGCCGCGACAACCTGCGCAGGTTCCGCGTGGAGGCGATCGCGGTCATCGTGACGTACACCGGCTCGTCCCTGGCCTGGGGCGGGCACTGCTGGATGCTGTGGAGCGCGGTCGGCGCCCGGGCCCTGATCGTGTCCCTGGCCGACAACGCGTACCACTACCGCACCCGCCTGGAGCGCCCCCTCGACGCGATGAACCTGGCCCTGCCGCGGGCCCTGGAGTACTTCGTGCTCGCGTTCAACCTGCACAACGTGCACCACCGCCACCCCGGCCTGCGCTGGCACGAGCTGCGCGCCGCGTTCGTCGCCGACCGGGACGAGATCCATCTGGGCTGGTTCACGGCGGTGGCCCGCCAGTTCCGCGGCCCGATCGCGCTGACCGCGGACGAGGTGCGCCCGATGCCCGCCGCCGATACCGTGCCCTCATGGACAGCGGAGATGTCCGGCGCGCCCTCGACGAGTCCCTGACCCTGCTGCGCGAACCCGCCACGACCCCGGCGGCCTGGTCGGCCCCGGCGGGCGTGGTGGAGTGGACGTGCCTGGACACGGCCGAGCACATCGCGCACGACCTGACCGCGTACGCGACCCAGCTCGCGGCCCGCGCCGAGGCCGCCTACCTCCCCCTGGACCTGGTCGTCCACCCCGGCACCGACCCGCGGACGGTCCTGCGGATCATCGCCTCGTGCGCCCGCCTGCTCACCCTGGAGCTCGACGCGGCCGGCCCGGACGCGACCGCCTGGCACTGGGGCCCGACGGACCGGACGGGCTTCGCGGCGATGGGCGTGAACGAGATCCTCGTGCACACGTGGGACATCGCCCAGGGCCTCGGCCTGAGCTGGAGCCCTCCGCCGGAGCTGGCGGCGGCGGTGCTGACCCGGCTGTTCCCCTCCGTCCCGTCGTCGGTGGACCCGGACGCGGGCCGGGCCCTGCTGTGGGCGACGGGCCGCATCGCGCTGGAGCACCACCCGCGCCGCGACTCCTGGGTCGTGCAGGCCGCCCGCCCCTGACCGGCCTGCCGGCGGCCGTTGCGGGTCGTTGCGACACTGTGGTTCCGGCAGAGGAGGCTCGTCATGCAGTCTGCGATCATCGCCGCCGTCACCGCCCTGCTCGGCCTCATCGTCGGCCGTTTCTGGGACGGCCGCGTCGAGGGGCGCCGCTGGCAGCGCGACCAGCGGATACGCGTCTACGAGCAGTTCATCCGGGCGTACTACGCCTCCCGCGAGGCGTACCGGGCCCTCGCCCTGCTGGAGCCGGACACGCCGGAGTCGCACGAGGCGCTGGCGCGCGCGCTCGATCTGGGCGTCGACTTCAACCAGTCCGTGGTCGCCGTGTGGTTCCACGGCTCGCCGGCCGTCGCCGCCGCGGCCCACGAGGTCGACCTCGAGGTCAACAAGCTGGCGAGCGTCGCGCGGCTCAAGCGCTACACCTGGGACGACTGGCGGGTCGCCCGGTCGCCGGCCGAGCACGCCGCCGAGCAGTTCATCGAGGTCGTGCGCGGCGATCTGGGCCTGCCGGACATCGCCGTCATGCTCTGCTACCCGCCGCACGACCCCACCCCGCGCCGGACTCCGGCGCGCTCACGGGGCTGACCGTGCGCCGGATCGGTGACCTGGACCCCGGGAAGCGCAGCACCGCCGTCCTCTTCGCGGCGCTGGGCCTGGCCGGCCTGACCATCCTCACCTTGACCGTGATCGGCATGGTGCAGGAACGCGCCGAGTCCGCCCGCCTCCAGGCGGCGGGCGTACTGGTCGTCGCCGACGTCATCGACTGGTCCTCGGGGAACCGCAGCTCCCGCCCCATCGCCTTCGAGATCGCCTACACCTATCAGGGCGAGGGGCACGTCGCCGGCGTGCACTGCAACCCGTTCCACAGCTGCCCGGTCACGAGCGGCGGGGTGGTGCGGATCTGGGTGGACCCGGATCGGCCCGGGCACTTCGCGACCGATTTCGGCGACACCGACGGCTCGACCTCCTGGTTCACCAACATCGGCATGCTGGTGCCGGGGGTGGCCGCGGCTCTGGTCGGAGGCTTCGGGGCGTACAACACGCTGACCCGCACGGAACAGCCGAAGCCCCAGCGACCCCGCCGGCGCCGCCAGCGCGACCGGCGCCGCTAGCCGCCGCGGGCGCCTCATTCCGGGCGGTCGATCTCCCAGCGCTCCTTGAGCACGAGATAGATGACCCCCACCGCGTCGTCCAGGCCGGTCAGCTCCTTGACCACCCGTACGAACCCGTCGGGAACCGGCACCGCCCGCGCCGCCTCGAGCTGCTCCCGCGTGGCCGGCACCACCCGCACGACGTTGGCCGACACGTCGACCGTTGCCGAGCCGCCGCGATACGCCTCGGCGCACGCCTCCAGCCGTTCCCGCTGCGCGGGCGTCGGATCGTCGAGCCCGTACCGGTCGGCATACGGCTCGAACCACAACCCCCGCCACTCGACGAGATCGAGGCCGGGGTCGACGTATTCCGCCCCGACCGGCGTCTCACCGAGGCGCTCCCGCACGGCCGCCCGAGCCTGCTCCAGCCCGTCCTCGGTCTGCCCGGCCCCGATCGTGAACCGCACGCCCGAGGACATGAACACCTCATACCCGTCGGCCTGCCGCGCGTAGGTGACGTTGACCGGCAGGAACCGCCGCAGTCTGGCACTCGCATCCTCTGAGCTCACCAGCAGAACCTACCGAAGCCCCCGCGGCTCCGACGTGCGCTCGACGTCTCGCATCCGGTTCCGTGTCCAGGAGCGTGGTAGCCCGGTCGCGCCTACCCGGACTCGCACGAAGCGCGGCAGTGAGCCGGCGGTCGCTCGACGTCTCGCATCCGGTTCCGTGTCCAGGAGCGTGGTAGCCCGGTCGTGCCTGCCCGGACTCGCACGAAGCGCGGCAGTGAGCCGGCGGTCGCTCGACGTCTCGCATCCGGTTCCGTGTCCAGGAGCGTGGTAGCCCGGTCGCGCCTACCCGGACTCGCACGAAGCGCGGCAATGAGCCGGCGGTGTACTCGGCACCAGGTCGCGCGGGCCACTGGCGGCCCGTGTGGATTGCCGTCGGCTGATGTCGCGGGCGGTCTTGCCGGGTGGCGACGCGGGCGCGGCGCCGGCCGCGTGGTGCGGGTCGCTGTTGCGCGTGTTACGGCACCAGCGGGCCGGAGCGCCATCGGCGCGTTGGTGCCGCGACGCGTCGGCGTGGGGCCGGGCTGCGCGGTCCGACCGGGCTCGCCCTGCGCGGGATCACCGGCGTGCGCCGCGCTGCCACCCGCAGGATGTTCAACCTGTTCAACCTGCTCAGGCGACGGCGACGGCGACGGCGACGGCGACGGCGACGGCGATGGCGATGGCGATGGCGATGGCGATGGCGGCAATCCGTCCGAGCCCAATCCGTCCGAGCCCAATCCGTCCGAGCCCAATCCGTCCGAGCCCAATCCGTCCGAGCGTTCGCCGACGGAAGGCGGGGTGTCAGCGTGTGCGCGGCGCAGCTTTTCGGCGTGCCGTTGAGCCAGACCCCAAACTCGATGCCGAGCATGTTCCCGACGGAACTGCTCATTCGCCGGAGAATAACGACGCGACCTGGTCCGGTCACGCATGGCAGCCAATTCGTCCTTGGTAAACAATTGTAACTGCCCCATACTCTCCATTATCCCAGAATCCAGCGCGAATCACCGCCCCGAACAGCATAATGTCAAATGGCGCACACCCAGAACACCGATTCTTCACCCCATTCGCCGGGCACCGAAAACGCCACCTACCCTCCTGAAGATTCGCACCGTGCCGGCCGAAGAAGTCGACACGGTTCCAACCGAATCGCGGATGGCCAGTCCCACGACAGAGCGGTCCAGAATTAAACGACACCTCGCGAACCGTTCACGCGTGGGGCGCTAAGGTCGATTGCACGGCGAGAGGCACTCAAAGGCACCGGCCGATGGGTGGCCACCCACGACAACGGGCCCGATCGCCGCCGCCGGACGCAACCCGCCGCGATGAGCCGTCGCGTGCGGCGATCACGGCAACGGAGCCGGGCCACGGCGGTCACGGCAACAGAGCCGGGGCCACGGCCGTCACGGCAACGCAGCCGGGGCCACGGCGGTCACGGCAACAGAGCCGGGGCCACGGCGGCCATTCCCAGGAGCGGGGCCATGGTCGGGCACGTGAGCGAGGCGCATTCGCGGCCGTGCGCGTCAAACTCCGCCCGGCCGATCGGCACCACCGTCACCGCCAGCGGGCGCACCGGGCCCGTGGCCCAGTAGCGCCTGGTGCCGACCGCCCGGCGCAGAGCCCGTCGCAGGCTCGGCGTGAACTGTGTGAACTCGTGCCGCACACCGCCCCGGCGCGCGACCGGCCAATCGAGGCGCACCGCCCAGCCCTGGTCATCGTCCGACGCCATCGCCACCACCCCCACCCTGTTGAGCCAACGACCGAACCCGCCCCCACGATACTCGAACACACGTTCGAATTCACCTCTCGTACGGACCCGTACGGCATCTTGGGCCGGAGGCAAAAACGCGCGAGACTGGCGGGTGTGATCGACGACGAGTTCTGCGACCTGCCGGGCGGCGTGCGGGTGTGCTACCGCGCCGAGGGGGACCCGCAGGGCGCACCGCTCCTGCTCATCGCCGGCCTGGGCCTCGACCTGACCTCGTGGCCCCGCCCGCTGCTCGACGGCCTGACCGCGCGCGGCTTCCGGGTGGTCCGCTTCGACAACCGCGACGCCGGGCGCTCGACCCGCGTCGACGCCCGCCCGCCGGGCAAGCTGCGCCAGCTCGTCGCCCGGCCGCTGCCCGGCGCCTACCGCCTCGAGGACATGGCCGGCGACGCCGCCGGGCTGCTCGGGCACCTCGGCATCGAGCGGGCCCACGTGGTCGGCATGTCGATGGGCGGGATGATCGGGCAGGCGCTGGCCGCGACCCACCCGGACCGCGTCGCGAGCCTCACGTCGATCTTCTCGACCACCGGCGCGCGGGGCATCGGGCAGCCGGCCCGCTCGACGCTGCTGCGCATGGCCCGCCGTGCCGCCCGCACCCGCGAGGAGTGGGTGGGACGGCACCTGGAGATGCTGGATCACATCGGGTCGCGGACGTTCCCGTACGACGATGCGGAGGAGCGCGCCTGGGCGGCCGGGGTGTGGGACCGGGGCGGCGGACCGGCCCGCGCGGCGGGGGTCGCGCGGCAGATCGGCGCCATCCAGGCCTCGGGCGACCGCACCGCCGCCCTGCGCACGATCACGGCCCCGACCCTCGTCATCCACGGCGACGTGGACCGCATGGTGCACCCGAGCGGCGGGCGCGCCACGGCCACGGCGATCCCGGGCGCGCGGCACGTGGAGATCGCGGGCATGTCGCACCACCTGGCCCCCGGCGTGCTCGACCGCCTGGTCGCGCTCATCGCCGAGGCGTCGCCGGTCAGGGAGCGCTGACCGCCGAGGCGTCGCTGG
>NZ_JBEPEH010000001.1:295853-451090 GCF_040300725.1 Dactylosporangium sp. NPDC000244 | reverse complement strand
GGTCAAAGAGCGCTGACCGCCGAGACGTCGCCGGTCAGGGAGCGCTGACCGCCGAGGCGTCGCTGGTCAAAGAGCGCTGACCGCCGAGACGTCGCCGGTCAGGGAGCGCTGACCGCCGAGGCGTCGCTGGTCAAAGAGCGCTGACCGCCGAGACGTCGCTGGTCAGGGAACGATGATCCCGTCGATCTCGCCGTCGAGCTCGAGCGGGTACTCGGCGCCGACGGCGTCCCAGAACCCCTCGAACGGCGTGAAGATGGTGCCGAGCTCCTCGTGGGCCTCGGCGGCGGCGCGCCCGGCCCGCTCGACGGCCGCGGGGTCGGCACCGTAGAGGGCGGCCACCGCGGCCCAGGACGCGGGCGTGTTCAGCATGCCGTCGGCGGTCGGCGCCGGGAGCAGCCGGGGCAGTGCGACCTCGTCGAAATCGGGACCCGGTTCGCCGTCCCAGTGCAGGAACACGTGCTGGACCCGGGACACCACACCGTCCACTCTGGACAGGATCAGGTGCTCGCCGCCGTACTCGTCGTGGTCCAGCGCGATGATCGCCCGCTCCCAGTCCGGGGCGTCCGCGATGGCCTCGGCGAGCCAGGTGTTGCCCCGGTCCGCGTAGAGCGACACGCGCGTGTGCGCCGAGCCCTGCGGGCGGATCCAGTACGGCACCGGCTCCTGCGGGAGCTTCAGCGCGTCCACGAACCCGGCGGGATCCGCGGCGCGCGAGAGGTCCACCGCGGCCACCGCCATGAAGGTCGACATCGCGCGAGCATACTGCTGGGCGTGGCTCACTTCAGTAGGCTCTTCGCGATCTGCGTCGACGTGCCCGCGCACGATCACGACGCCACCGTGGCGTTCTGGTCCGGCGCGGCCGGGGCCGAGATGCCGGTCGTCGGCAAATACCCCGAGTTCAACGGCGCCCGGCTGCCGACGCACGACATGCTGCTGCTCGCCCAGCGGCTCGGTGACGGCGAGGCCCGGATGCACCTCGACTTCCACACCGACGACCTCGACGCGGAGGTCGCCCGGCTCGAGGCGCTCGGCGCCACGCGGGTCGAGCGGGCCGGGAACTGGCAGGTGATGCGGGACCCGGCCGGGCTGCCGTTCTGCGTGGTGCTGGACGGTCCGGGCACCCTGTCGGAGGCCAACGCGACCCGGTGGGACTGACCGGGTCACGGAAACGTGCCAGGTCGCACCATACGTGCGTGCGGCGGGGCGGCGATCGCGCACCTTTGGTCGTACCAAACCGATCTGAGGAGCGCACCGTGACTCGTCGCATCATCGTTCTGGCCGCGGCCGCCCTCGGGGCGCTGGGGCTCGCCGGCTGTCAGCAGGACGCCGGCACCGCCACCGCCAAGCCGTCCACCCCGGCGTCGGCCGCGGCCGTCGCCTCCGCCCCGGCCTCGGCCTCCGCGAAGCCCTCGTCGAAGGCGAGCGGCTCGGCCAAGCCGTCGACCGGCACCAAGGAGGCCGGCGCGGTGCCCGACATCTGCAAGCTCATGTCCAAGGCCGAGGTGCAGACGCTGACCGGCGAGTCGGTGACCCTCATGACCGACGACGGTGGCTCCAGCACCACCAGCCGCTACTGCCAGTGGCAGCTCTCCCAGGGCCAGCTCACGGTCACCGTGAGCCTGGAGACCCGCGAGAACTTCGACGTCCGCAACAAGCAGGCCCAGCCGGTGATCGGCGTCGGCACCACCGCGTACTCCCTCGCCGGGCACCTCTACGTGTGGCAGGACGGGCGGGACGTGGACGTGTACGTCTCCTCGGAGTCGAGCGACCAGGCTAACCTGTCCGTCGCCCGCCGGACGGCGCTGCAGCTGCTGCCGCGGCTGGAGGCGGCGTCGAAGTAGTCCCCCGCCGCCGTGGGCGCCACCAGTTGGCCGGCCCCAGCAGCGCCATCGTGGCCGGCACGAGCAGGCCCCGGACCACGGTGGCGTCCACGGCGATCGCGACCGCCATCCCGAGCCCGAACATCTTGATGATCGGGTCGACGTTGGCCGTGAAGCTCGCGAACACGACCACCATGATGCAGGCGGCAGACGTGATGACCCGGCCGGTGCGGGCGAGGCCGGCCCGCACCGCCGCCGTGTTGTCGCCGGTTCGCCGCCATTCCTGGCGTACCGCCGTCAGCAGGAACACCTCGTAGTCCATCGACAGCCCGAAGAGCAGGGCGATGAGCATCGTCGGCACGTAGCTCTCGATCGGCAGCGGCCCGTCGAGCCCGGTCAGCCGCACGCCCCAGCCCCACGCGAAGACCGCGGTGAGCGCGCCGTACGCGGCGCCGATCGACACGAGGTTCATGACCGCGGCCTTGACCGCCACCACGGGGGCGCGGAAGGCGAGCAGGAGCAGCACCGCCGAGAGCGCGACGACGACCCCGATGACCACCGGCAGCCGGCCCGCGCTGCGCTCGGCGAGGTCGGCCTTCGTGGCCACGGGCCCGCCCACGTGCACCGGCGCCCCGGCCACCCGCAGGGCCCGAATCCGGCGCACCAGGTCGGCGGTCGCGGGGTCGCCCGGCGCGGTGGACGGGGTGACGCGCAGCGAGGCGACCCCGCCGCCGCCGGAGATCCGCACCGGGGACGCCCCGGCGACGCCCGGCACCGCGGCGACGGCGTCGCCCAGGTCGGCCAGGCGCGCGTCCGAGGGGCCCGCGGCCGGCGGGTCCAGGGCGACGACGGTGGTGAGCGGGCCGTTGAAGCCGGGGCCGAAGCCCTCCGCGAGCAGGTCGAAGCTGCGTCGGGAGGCGAGAGTTCAGCTTGGCAACAAATGGCCACATGGCCTTATAGTGAACGCCATGCCATCAGAATGCATCCCAATTCGGTACCGTTCTGGTATGACGACCCAGATTGCCGTTCGCCTGCCCGAGGACCTGCTCGAGTACATCGACGAGGAAGTCGCGTCGGGCGCCTCCGCCAGCCGGGCGGCGGTCGTGACCCGAGCGCTGATCCGCGATCGCCGGCGCACGATCGCCGAGCGGGACGCGCGCATCTACGCGACGCCGGCCGGCGGCGACGAGGACGGGCTCGACAACCTCGCCGCCTGGGCGGCTCAGCAGCCGCTCGACATCGACTGATGCGCCCGATTCACCTTGCCCGGCTCGACAAGACACGGCCGGTGCTGATCCTGACCAGACCCGAAGTGCGGCCCCATCTGCGATCGGTCACCGTCGCGCCCATCACCAGCCGGGTCCGCGGCCTGTCCACCGAAGTGGCGGTCGACGGCACGAACGGGCTCGCGCAACCGTCGGTCGTGAGCTGCGACAACATCACCACGATGCCGGTCGAGCAGGTAGGGCGGCTGCTCGGATATCTGCGGCCCGAGCAGGAGCTGGAACTGTCGCGGGCCGTCGCCGCGGCGTTCGGGCTCGAAGAACGCTGACGGCGCATACGCGAAGGCCCGGGCGAGGCGTCGCCCGGGCCTGCTGCGCAGCCGTCGTCAGGCGACGGTGTTGCGCCAGGCGCGCCCGCTGCGCTCGATCAGGCGGTTCGCGTCGGTCGGGCCCCAGGACGCGGCCTCGTAGGTCGGGATCGGGCTGGTGTCCTGGGCCCAGCGCTCGATGATCGGGTCGACGATCCGCCAGCACTGCTCGACCTCGTCGGAGCGGATGAACAGCGTGGTGTCGCCGATCAGGGCGTCGAGGAGCAGCCGCTCGTACGCCTCCGGAGACTCCTCCCGGAAGGTCTTGTCGTAGGAGAAGTCCATGCTGGCCGAGCGGACCCGGAACGAGTGGCCCGGCACCTTGGCGCCGAAGCGCAGGGCGATGCCCTCGTCGGGCTGGATGCGCAGGATCAGCGCGTCGGGCTGCAGCTCGGTGAGCTGCGAGTCGGGGATCGGCAGGTGCGGCGGGCGCTGGAACTGCAGGGCGACCTCGGTCACGCGGCTGGGCAACCGCTTTCCCGTGCGTACGTAGAACGGGACGCCGGCCCAGCGCCAGTTGTCCACGTCCAGTCGCAGGGCGGCGTAGGTCTCGGTGCGCGAGAGCGGGTCGACGCCGGGCTCCTCGCGGTAGCCGGGCATGAGCTCCTCGCGGGTGCCGCCGCGGGTGTACTGCCCGCGGACCGCGATGTCGTCGATGTCCCGGCCGCGGGGCAGGCGAATCGCCTGCAGCAGCTTCACCTTCTCGTTGCGCACCGCCTCGGCCGCGAACGACGCCGGCGGCTCCATGAGGGCCAGGGCCAGCACCTGCAGCACGTGGTTCTGCAGGATGTCGCGCACAGCGCCGGCGTGCTCGTAGAAGGAGCCGCGGGTGCCGACGCCGAGCGTCTCGGCCACGGTGATCTGCACGTGGTCGACCCAGGTGCGGTTCCAGATGGGCTGGAAGATGGAGTTGGCGAAGCGCAGCGCGAGCACGTTCTGGACGGTGTCCTTGCCCAGGTAGTGGTCGATGCGGAAGACCTGCGACTCGTCGAAGGACGCGTGCACCGTCTGGTCGAGGGCCTTCGCGCTGCGCTCGTCGTGGCCGTAGGGCTTCTCGATGACCAGGCGGGCGAAGGAGCCCTCCGGGGTCTGGTTCAGCCCGGCGCCGGCCAGGCCGTTGATGACCAGCGGGAACGCCTCGGCCGGGGTGGAGAGGTAGAAGATGCGGTTGCCGCCCGTGCCGCGCTGCTCGTCGAGCTCGTCGAGCAGGGCGCTGAGGTTCTTGTAGGTCTCCGGGTCGTCGTAGCCGCCGGCGATGTACCGCACCGCGCCGGCCAGCTGCGGCATGCCCGACACCCCGCGGTCGCCGAGCACGTTGTGGATGAACTGCTGGTCGTCCATCGGCGTGCGGGCCACGCCCACGACCGCGAACCGCTCGGTCAGCCGGTTGTGCCGGGCCAGGCTCTCGATCGCCGGGATCAGCTTGCGCCGGGTCAGGTCGCCGGACGCACCGAAGATCACCACCGTGGCCGGCGGGGCGTGCCGGTTGTCGGATTCCTGCAGGACCGTCTCGCTGGACATGGGGTGTGCCTCTCCGTCGGACTGCCGCCGTGACATTACGAGCCAACCGAGGCGGGCAGCAACGATTCCGGAACGTGACCGGCGTCTCTGCACGGCCTCCGCCAAGCCTAGTCAGTAGGTTGGGCACCATGGGACGACCCGCTCGGCATGACGCCGACAGCCTCCTGGACGCGGCCGTGCGACTGGTCGGGACCGGCGGGCCCAAGGCGCTCACGGTCGCGGCCGTGGCTCGGGAGGCGGGCGGGCCGAGCGGGTCGGTGTACCACCGCTTCTCCGGGCACCCGGCGCTGGCCGCCGCGCTGTGGCTGCGCACCGTCGAGCGGTTCCAGGCCGGGTTCTTCGCGGCCCTGGCCGAGGGCCGCCCGGCCCGCGCGGCCCGGCACGTGGTGGCCTGGTGCCGGGAGCATCCCGGGCAGGCGGCGGTGCTGCTGTACCGCGCCGACGACTTCGACCGCGAGCACTGGAGCGACGAGGAGCGCGCCGCCCTCGACGCGATGAACGGGCGGGCCGTGGCCGCGATGCGCGCCCTCGGCGGCGACTTCGACAAGGTGGTGCTCGCGCTCACCGACCTGCCGGCGGCCCTGGTCCGCCGGCACCTGCGCGCCGGGCACGAGATCCCGGCCCGGGCCGAGGACCTCGCGGAGGAGACGGCGGTGCTAATTTTAGAGACATGTCTCTAAAAGTGTGGGGTACCCGCTCCGGCGAGACCGCCCTCGCCTACGCCGGTGACGAGCTCGCGCCCGGGCGCGAGGCCTGGTTCCGCGCCGTGGACGTGCACGCGCCCGCGTCCGTGACGTTCCGCTGGCTGTGCCAGCTGCGCGTGGCGCCGTACAGCTATGACTGGATCGACAACGGCGGCCGCCGCAGCCCCCGCGAGCTCGTGCCCGGCGTGGACGAGCTCGCGGCCGGCCAGCGCTGGATGACGATCTTCGACCTGATCGCCTTCGTCCCGGGCGAGCAGCTCACCTTCCGCATGGCGACCCCGCCGGCCCGGGAGCTGTTCGGCGACATCGTCATCAGCTACCTGGTCCGCGAGCTGGGGCCCGACCGGTCCCGGCTCATCGGGAAGCTGTACCTCCCGGACCCCCGCGGCCCCCTGGAGCGCGCCACCCGCCCGCTGCTGTGCGCCGGCGACCTGGTGATGATGCGCCGCCAGCTGCTGAACCTCGCCGGGCTGGCCGAGCGGGGCGTTTGACGTCACCCGTTCGTGGTAACTTAGAGTTATCGGGATCTTGCAAGGAGTAATGAGGTTGCCATGTCGATCACACCGATTGCGCCGGCCACACCGACCACGCTGACCACGGCGACCGCGACGAGCGCCGCCACGGCCAATGCGACCGGCACGCCGACCTCGCGGGACATGCAGCAGAACCTGCAGCAGGACCGGCTCCAGCAGGAGCGGCTGGAGCAGCAGCGCGTCGACGACCAGCGGCTGCAGCAGCAGCGGGCCGACGACCTGCAGGCCACCGACCGCCAGCAGCTCGTCCGGCAGCAGGACCAGCGGGCGCGCGACGTGCAGCAGGCCGGCGACCAGCAGTACCAGCTGCAGCAGCAGCGCCAGGCCGACCAGCGCCTCGCCGACCAGCGGACGGTGGAGCAGCAGCGCCTCGACGACCAGCAGCGCATCCAGCAGCAGCAGGCGCTCGAGGACCAGCTCCGGCAGCGGGCGGAGGAGGCGCGGGCCAACTTCGACGCCATCCAGCAGCAGCGGCTGCAGACGACGTCGCTGTTCTCCGGCCGGCTGGACGTCTACCTGTAACGTCGCCGCCGCGGCCCGGCATTGTTGCCGCGGGATGCCAGCCATGACGGCGGCCTATGGTCGCGGCCATGACCACGGCGGTGAAGCCCCTCCTCGGCCGCAAGCGCCCGATTCCGGCGCACGTCGCGGTCTACGCGTTCGTCATCATCCCGTTCCTCGCGCTGCTCGCGGCGGTCCCGATCGCGTGGGGCTGGGGGCTGGCGTGGCTGGACGTGATCCTCGCCGCGGCCTTCTACGTCGTGACGTGCCTCGGGGCGACGGTGGGCTTCCATCGGTACTTCACCCACGGCGCCTTCAAGGCCAAGCGCGCGCTGCGCATCGGCCTCGCGGTGGTCGGCAGCATGGCGGTCCAGGGGCCGATCCTGCACTGGGTCGCCGACCACCGCCGCCACCACGCGTTCGCCGACCGGGAGGGCGACCCGCACTCCCCCTGGCTCTTCGGCACCTCGCCGGTCGCGCTCGCCCGCGGCTTCTGGCACGCCCACCTCGGCTGGGTGCTCGAGCGTGACCTCACCAACCAGGAGCGCTTCGCCCCCGACCTGCTCGCCGACCGCGACATCCGGCTCGTGCACCGGCTCTTCGGCCCGCTGACGATCGTCACGCTCGCGGCCCCGGCCGTGCTCGGCGGCCTGATCTCGTGGTCCTGGCAGGGCGCGGTGACCGCGTTCTTCTGGGCCGGACTCGTGCGCGTCACGGCCCTGCACCACGTGACCTGGTCGGTGAACTCGGTCTGCCACATGATCGGCGAGCGCCCGTTCGCGGCCCGCGACCGCTCGGCCAACTTCTGGCCGCTGGCGATTCTGAGCATGGGCGAGTCCTGGCACAACCTGCACCACGCCGACCCGACCTCCGCCCGCCACGGGGTGCTGCGCGGCCAGATCGACATCTCGGCCCGCACCATCTGGCTGTTCGAGAAGCTCGGCTGGGCCTGGGACGTGCGCTGGCCCACCCCGCAGCGCCTCGCGCGCATCACCGCGGCCTAGTTGCTCTTTCGGCCCACCGGGGCCGCGGCTCAGCTCGTGAGGTGCAGCTTCATGCCCTCGTGGGAGGCGACGAAGCCGAGCCGCTCGTAGAAGCGGTGGGCGTCGGCGCGCGCCTTGTCCGTCGTCAGCTGCACGAGGCCGCAGCCGCGGGCCCGGGCGCGGTCGACGACCCACGTCATCAGGGCCGCGCCCACGCCCCGCCCGCGAAGGTCCGGGCGCACCCGCACGGACTCGACCAGCGCGCG
This sequence comes from Dactylosporangium sp. NPDC000244, assembly GCF_040300725.1. Lineage (NCBI taxonomy): Bacteria > Bacillati > Actinomycetota > Actinomycetes > Micromonosporales > Micromonosporaceae > Dactylosporangium > Dactylosporangium sp. NPDC000244. The sequence goes on along the minus strand of NZ_JBEPEH010000001.1, from coordinate 443,171 downwards.
CTGCATGCCGTGCCGGCCCAGCCCCGGAATGTAGGTCACCTGCAGGCACGCCACGATCTCGCCGCCGTCCTCGGCGACGATCTCCTCGTTGCGCGGGTCGGCGTCGATGGCCGCGAACGCCCGCTCGTAGGCGTCGTCCACCACGGCCCGGTCCCGGTCGCGCCCGAGCACGTCGTCGGCGAGCAGTGCGACGATCGCCGGCAGATCGGCGCGCACGGCCGGGCGGAAGATCACGAGTCCTGAGTCTAGTTGGAACCGCGTAGATGGAACCGAACGGCGCTCCCGCGAGTGGACCTGGCAAAGGGAGGAGCGAGATGTGCCCGAAGGGGGCGTGATCGGCCAGGTGTTCGGCCCGGCGCTGCCCGGCAAGGCCCCGCTGCTGGCGGGCTCCGGGCCGGGCCTGCTCTGGCTGCTCTTCGACGCGCCGGTCCGGCTCGTGGTCACCACCACCGCCGAGACCTGGACCGGGCTGGAGCCGCTGTCCTAGCCGCGGCTCACCGGCCGCCGCGGACGCCCTCGGGCTCCGCGGCGGCGTTGCGGTGCACGACGCCGAGCAGGCGCCGCAGTTCGGCCTGCTCGGCGTCGGTCAGGCCGGCGGTGAGCCGGTCCTGGGAGCGCCCGGCGAGGGCGGTCAGCCGGCCCAGCGCCGCCCGGCCCTCGTCGAGCAGGGCGACGAGCTTGACCCGGCGGTCGGTCGGCGACTCGCGGCGCGACACGTAGCCGCGCCGCACCAGGTCGTCGAGCAGCCCGACGACCCGGCTGGCCGGGATGCCGAGGTCGTGCGCGAGCTGCTGCTGCGACTGCGCCTCGGCGTCGCGCAGGCCGCGCAGCACCGCGAAGTGGCGCGGGTGCAGGCCGGTCTCGGCCAGCGCGGCCTCGAACGCCGACGCCGCCGCGCTGCCGACGGCGGCGAGCACGAATCCCAGCGGTTCCTCGGGCACCCGCCGACACTACCCCGGCCGCGTCATCGTTCCCGGCGGACGCATTGCACGCCGTAACGGCCGCGGCCGGGGAGCGGTCCGGCGGGCTAGTGGATCTCGAAGGGGGCGCGCAGGAGGTCCGCGGACTTGGAGCTGCGGCCCACCTGGAGCTCGAAGCGCCCGGGCTCGACGACCCGGCGGCCGTCGGCCGTGACCAGGGAGCAGGACGACGCCGGGAGCTCCAGCTCCACCGTCTCCGTCGCGCCCGGGGCGACCGTCACCTGGGTGAAGGCCTTCAGCTCGCGCTCGGCCCACGTGACGCTCGTGACGAGGTCGCTCACGTACACCTGGACCGTCTCCAGCGACGGGCGCGTGCCGGTGTTCGCGATCGTGACGCTCGCGCGGATGACGCCGTCGGCCGGGACGACCGCGTCGGCGATGCGCAGGTCCGAGTAGGCGACCGTCGAGTAGGACAGGCCCTCGCCGAACGCGAAGAGCGGCTCCTGGGTCAGGTCGGCGTAGCGGTTGCCGTGCTGGCCGCGGAGCTGGTTGTAGTACACCGGAAGCTGCCCGGCGTGGCGCGCGAAGGAGATCGGGAGGCGGCCGCTCGGCTCGATCTCGCCGAGGAGCAGCTCGGCGATGGCCCGGCCGCCCTGCATGCCCGGGTTGAAGGCGGCGATGACGGCGGCGGCGCGCTCGGCCGAGGCGGGTAGCGTCGAGGGCTTGCCCTGCACCAGCACCACGACGACGGGCTTGCCGGTGGCCACGAGCGCGTCGAGCAGCGCGGACTGGCCGCCCTGCAGGTCCAGGGTCGCGGTCGACTTGCCCTCGCCGGTCAGGGCCACGTTGTCGCCGAGCACGGCCACGACGACGTCGCTGGCCTCGGCCAGGGCCACGGCCTCGGCGATCGCGGCCGGGTCGGCCGGGGCCGCCCGGAACAGGGGCGGGCGCGGCTGGCCGTCGGGGAAGTGGGTGCCCTCGGGGTCGGGCTCGAGGCTGCCGATCTGGGCGCCCTCGCAGTAGGCGAGGTCCCAGCCGTCCGGGAGCGCGGCCCGCAGGCCGTCGCGCACGGTGATGACGGTCTCGCGCGGGTGCCCGTCCGGCATCCAGTCGACCTGGCCGGAGGCGCCGGCCCAGTCGCCGAGCTGGGCGTGCGGGTCGTCGGCGTTGGGCCCGACGAGCGCGATGCGGCGCACCGGGCCGGCCAGCGGCAGGGTGCCGTCGTTGCGCAGCAGCACCAGCGAGCGGCGGGCGACCTCGAGGTTGAGCGCGGTGTGCGGGGCCGAGCCGATAACCGCGGCCTGGCGCTCGGCGTCGGCGCCGCGGGGGTCCTCGAACAGGCCCAGCTCGAACTTCAGGCGGAGAATGCGGCGTACGGCATCGTCGATCTTCGCCTCGGCCAGGCGCCCCTGCGCGACCGCCGTCTGCGCCGCCTCGAAGAACTCGGGCGTGGTCATGATGAGGTCGTTGCCGGACTCGACCGCGATGACGGCGGCCTCCACGTCGTCGGCGCAGACCTTCTGCTCCCACACCATCCGCCCGACGTTGTCCCAGTCGGTGACGAGGGTGCCGGGGAAGCCCCACTCGGTCTTCAGCACGCCGTCGAGCAGCCAGCGGTTGGCGGTGACGGGCACGCCGTCGATCGACTGGTAGCCGAGCATGAACACGGCGCAGCCCGCCTCGACCGCCCGCTGGAACGGCGGGAGGAACCAGGAGCGCAGCTTGCGCGGGGTGAGGTCGGCCTCGCTGGCGTCGCGGCCGCCCTGGGTCTCGGAGTAGCCGGCGAAGTGCTTGGCCGTCGCGAGGACCGCGGTCGTGTCGCCGAGACCACCGCCCTGGTACCCGCTGATCATGGCCGCCCCGAGCTCCCCGATCAGGAACGGGTCCTCGCCGAACGTCTCGTCCACCCGGCCCCAGCGCAGGTCGCGGGCGACGCACAGCACGGGCGAGAAGGTCCAGTGCACGCCGGTCGTGGAGATCTCGGCCGCGGTCACCCGCGCCGAACGCTCGATCAGCGCGGGGTCCCAGCTGCAGGCCATGCCCAGCTGGGTCGGGAACACCGTCGCGCCCGGCCAGAACGCGTGGCCGTGGATGCAGTCGTCGGCCATCAGCAGCGGGATGCGCAGCCGGGTCGCGGCGACCATCGCCATCGACTCGCGGATGCGCGCGGGGGAGGCGTGCAGCAGCGAGCCCGTCGTCTTGGTCAGCACCGCCTCGGCGAGGTCGAGTCGCGCGTCCAGCTGCAGCATCTGCCCGACCTTCTCGGCGAGGGTCATGCGCCCGACCAGATCCTCGACCCGCTCCGCGACCGGCAGTGATGCGTCCTGGTACGGGAGTCTCTCGGTCACAGTCGTCACGATCCGTCGTCCTCTTAGGTCGTCATAGCCAGAAACTTTTTCGTGGAGTTTCGTGTTGTATCGACGGTATGGGTAACCTACTCTGCTGTCAACGCGATGAAACAGTTTCGGGGAGCGCTCTATCGATCTGGGAGGGTGCATGAGTGAACAGCCTGTGCGCGTCACCCTCGAGGACGTCGCCCAGGCCGCCGGCGTGTCCAAGGCGACCGCGTCGAAGGTGCTGAACAAGCGGCCCAACGTCGATCCCCGCACCCGCGCGAAGGTCGAGGAGACGATCACGGCGCTCGGCTACGTGCCCAGCACCGGCCCGCGCGAGCCGCAGACCGAGACCGTCGTGGACGTGGTGTTCGACTCGATGGTCAGCATGTACTCCCTGCAGGTCCTCGGCGGCATCCTGACCGCCTCCCGCGAGCTCGGCGTCGAGATCGCCGTCGACGTGCTCGACCGCGAGGGCCGCCCGGGTCTCCCGCTCAGCGACGCGTGGCTGCTCCGCGCCGCCGCCCGCCGCCGCCTCGGCGTCATCGTCGTGTCCCTCGCGCTCACCGCCGGGCAGGTCCGCACCGTCGACGAGCTCGGCCTGCCGCTGGTCTCCGTGGACCTCACCGGGGCCTTCGGCACGGGCCTGGCCAGCGTCGCCGCGACCAACTTCGCCGGCGGCACCCAGGCCACCGAGCACCTCGTCGCGCTCGGCCACCGGCGCATCGGCTTCGCGGGGCTGCCCGCCGAGATCGCCGCCTCGCGGGAGCGGCTGCACGGCTACCGCAACGCCCTCGAGCTCGCCGGCATCGAGGCCGACCCGGCGCTGGTCGTGCACGGCGGCTTCACGGCGGAGGCCGGCTGCCGCATGGCGATCGAGCTGCTGACCCGGCCCGACCCGCCGACGGCCATCTTCGCCGCCTGCGACGGGGCCGCCCTCGGCGTCTTCGAGGCCGCGCGCCGCCTCGGCCGCCGCGTGCCGCAGGACCTGTCGATCGTGGGCTTCGACGACATCGAGCCGGCGAAGCTCTCCTCGCCGCCGCTGACCACCGTGCACCAGCCGATCGCGGATATGGGCCGGGTAGCGGTGCGCACCCTGCACACCATCGCCCGAGGCGGCACGCCCGACTCGATGCACGTCCAGCTGGCGACGCACCTGGTGGTTCGCGAGTCGACCGCCCCGCCCACCGCACAACACCGGTAGGCGGGGCGACCGTCTCGGTCACTGCAGCTCGGAGTAGTCCTCCGCCTCCGCCCGCTCGCGCAGGTGGCGGTTGTTGCGCGGCTCCTCGCGGGTCTTGGCGTCGTTGAGCCGGCGGCGCAGGTCGTCGCGCACGTCGTGGAGGGCGGCCAGGAGCTCCTCCTCGCCGGAGGTGGTTACGATCTTCTGCCGGCCGGCGATCCAGCACTCCAGCGTCACCTTCTGCCCGGGCGCCTCACGGTCCTTCACCGACACCTCGAGCTCGGTCGCGTCGGATCTGAAGGCCGCGAGCCGGGTGTCGAGCGTCGCGAACTGCTCGGCGATCCAGTTGCGATCGCCCTGCGAGAACCCGGTACCCACCCGGAGGCACTTGTCGACGGTGGCTGGATCCGCGGCAACACTCATCACATCTCCCTCGAACCGGCGAAATCGCGTTCAAAGGGTCACTACCCAGCAACCGGCCCCCCAAAAACGGCTAGATCCGGTGCATGCCCCAGCCGCCGTCGATCATGATGGTCTGGCCGGTGATGTACGTCGCGTCGTCGCTCGCCAGGAAGGCCACCAGCGCCCCGATGTCGGTCCGCGTGTCGCCGATGCGCTGCATGGGGACCTTGGCGAGCGCGGCGTTGTACCCGTCGGGGTCGAACCGCTCCCACAGCTGCGCCCCCTCCGAGTTCGCGAACGGGCACACCACGTTCACGCGCACGTTCGCCGCGCCCCACTCGGTCGCGGCCACCTTGGACAGGCCCCGGACGGCCTCCTTGGCCGCCGCGTAGGTCGCCCAGCCCGCCTGCCCCTCGGTCCCCGCGCTCGACCCGAGGTTGACCACCGACCCGCGGCCGCTCGCGGCCAGGTGCGGGAAGGCCGCCTTCATGAGCCGGAACGTCGCCCGCGGCCCGGTCTCGAAGACCAGGTCGTAGTCGTCGTCGCTGTGCTCCGTGAACGGCCCGGCCGCCCGGGTGGCGATCGCGTTGTTCACGAGCACGTCGAGCCGCCCGAACGCCTCCACCGCCGCGGCCACGATCCGCTCCGCCTCGCCGGCCTGGCGAATGTCCGACAGCAGCGACGCGACCCGCCGGCCCTCCAGGCCCTTGACGGTGGCCTCGAGCGTCTCGGCGTTGTGGTCGACGAGCAGCACGGCGGCGCCCCGCTCGGTCAGCGCCTGGACGATGCCCCGCCCGATGCCCTGGGCCGCCCCGGTGACGATGCACGCCGTGCCGTCCAGCCCGGCGGCGTTCGCATAGGTGTTGGTCATTCGCCGACGGTAGTCGATGGTAGGGACAGCCTCAGCATCGATTCGGGGGTGCGCGGGGCTGATTCGTGGCGCCGCGAACGGGATGGTCGAGGCATGTCGAACTCCCCCGTCACCGCCGCCCGCTGGCACCGGCCGCTGGTCGGGCTGGCCGCCGTCATGGGCGTGCTCACCATCGTGGCGCTCGTCGGCCTGGCCGTCGACGACCGCAGCATCGGCGGCAGCCCCGCGTGGCTCAAGCCGTGCAAATTCGCCGTTTCCCTGGGGTTGTACGCCCTGACGCTGGCCTGGCTCCTGCGGTTCGTGAACCGCTGGCGCCGCACGGGCTGGTGGGCCGCGACCGTCGTCGCGCTCGCGTCCGCCGGCGAGATGGTCGCCATCGTGCTGCAGGCGGTGCGCGGCCGGGCGAGCCACTTCGACGTCGCCACCCCGTTCGACGCGATGATCTGGAACCTCATGGGCGCCACGGTGATGGTGCTCTGGACGGCCAGCCTCGTGGTGGCGGTCGTGGTGGCGGTGCAGCGCGACACCGATCCGGTGGTGCGCTCCGCGGCCCGGCTCGGGTTCGCGCTCTCGCTCGCCGGGATGGCGCTCGGCTTCCTCATGACGCAGCCGACGGGCGCGCAGCAGGTCGAGCTCGACAACGGCGGCGCGCCCGCGATGGTCGGCGCGCACAGCGTGGGCGTCGCCGACGGCGGGCCCGCCATGCCGGTGACCGGCTGGTCGACCACCGGCGGGGACCTGCGCATCCCGCACTTCGCCGGGATTCACGCGCTGCAGGCGCTGCCGTTGCTGGCCCTGGTGCTGGCCCTGCTGGCCGCACGGTACCCGGCCCGGTTCGGGGCGGTGCGCACGCGGCTGCGGGTCGTGCGGGTGGCGGCGGTGGGCTATGCGGGGCTGATCGCGCTGCTGACGTGGCAGGCACTGCGGGGGCAGCCGCTGCTGGAGCCGGACGCGCTGACGCTCCTCGCGGCGGGTGGGCTCGCCGTCGTGGTGCTCGCGGGCCTGGCGCTGGCCGCGCGCGGCCGCACCGAGCCGGTCGCGGAGCCGCGGGTGCTGCAGAACGCCTGAGAACCGACATATGGCCCGGCGGGCGATAAGTCCGATAAGTCGCGGCGCGGAGCGCCCGACTTATCGCGTCGGGCCGAGCGCACCACGGCGACCCCCTCGCCGGCCGGCGCGGAGCGCCCGACTTATCGCGTCAGGCCGAGCGCACCACGGCGACCCCCTCGCCGGCCGGCGCGGAGCGCCCGACTTATCGCGTCAGGCCGACTCGCCGAGCCAGGCGCGCACCGCGGCGGCCTCCTCATCGGTGAAGGGGATCTGCGCCGCCTCCGCGCGGGAGAGCACGTTGTTCACGAAGGCCGACGCGATCTCGGCGGGCGTGGGCGGGGGCTGGCGGTGCAGCGGGTAGCCGCCGAAGGACGTCCCCCGCACCACGAACGCCACCGCGCCCCGGCTGACCGGCACCCCGTTGTCGCGCAGCCGGTCGCGCGACCAGCTCGTGCACTGGGTGAGGTTGAACCGGTGCTCGCGCGCGTAGGCCGCGAGCGTCTCGTAGATGGACGGCCACCACGCCTGCGGGAGGCGGGGCAGGCTCAGCTGGTCGGCGAGGCGCTCGACCGGCTCGGGCAGGACGGTGCGGGGCGCCCCGGGGGCGGTGGGCTCCGGGGCCTCGTGCCGGCTCTCGTCCCACAGCAGGTGCTGGGACAGGTGCAGGTTGGGCAGCTCCAGCGTCTCCAGCGCGCGGGCGAAGGAGCCGAACCCGAACCAGTTGGTGCTGCCGACGACCGGGCCGACCTCGGTGCGCAGCCGGTACGCGAGCGCCGCCATGTTCAGGGGCGCATCGGCGGCCTCGTACTCGGCGGTGACGATGGCGCGGAACTGCTCGTAGGCCTCGTCGGGCACGAAGTCGGCGCCGGTGTCGGGGCCGCCCTCGAAGTCGTCGAGGTCGACCGGCTCGCCCTGGATGAGGGCGATGAGCTGCTGGCTGTCGAGGAGTTGGTCGGCGATCGAGGTGAAGGCCTCGGCGGCGTCGGCCGGGGAGACGATCATCGTGCGGCGGTCGGCGCGGCGCAGGCGCTGCAGGAGCGGGGTCATGTCCGAGTCCCCGGAGGCGATGACGAACTCCTCGTAGCGGGTGTCGTCGGCCAGCGCGTCGACGGCGTCCACGACGATGCGGATGTCGGCCGCGTTCTTCGTGGCGTTGTACCGCGGGCAGTCGATGACCTCGAAGCCGGCGCGCACGAAGCTGGGGCGGAAGCGCGAGAAGTACAGCCGGTTGGGCTCCCCCGCCGCGTCGCGCGTGTTCACCCAGCCCGCCGGGTTCAGGTAGCAGCGCAGGATCAGCCAGCGCCGGGGCGCCTCGGCGGCGGTCAGGGTGGTGGACAGCCGCTGCAGCCACACCCCGGGCTCACTGGCGAACTGCACGGCGACCTCGGGATCGAGCTTGAACAGCCCGCTGAACACGTTGTCGAAGTCGAGGAAGAACGCCGTGCGCACGTGACCCATCCGCTGCACCCTACTTCGGGGGAAGCGTGGCCACGAACGCGGAGGCGGTCGCGACCCACCGGTCGAGGTCGGCGTCGTCGAGGTGCTCGCCGGCCACGAGGACCCAGCCGCGCATCGGGCGTCCGGTCATGTCGAACGGCCGCACGCCCGGGCGGTCCAGGGCGGCGTCGGCGTCCTCGGGGCTCAGGCGGACGAGCAGGTCGTCGCGGTACACGCCGACGGTCATGTTGCCGCCGGTCAGGAAGGCCAGGCCGCCGAACATGCGCCGCCGCGCCGCGGCCGGGAGCCGTTCGCGCAGCCGCTCGGCGAGCACCTCGTCGTAGGCCATCAGCTCATGCTACGACCCCCTGTTTGCGCGCCCGGGCGTATGCGTTGGACGGCGGGAGGAACATGAGGACGATCGTGGCCAGGCCGAGCAGCCACGCGAGCACGTCGAGGGCCTTGGTCGCGGCCGGAGCGACGTCGGCGACCTGCAGGCCGCCCGCGCACAGGAAGCCGGCCAGCACGACGGCGAGCACGATCCGGGCCCACATGGCGCCGCCCCGGATCGCGAACGCGAAGCCGATGATGAGCAGGGCCGAGACGATGCCGGCCACGCCGCGGGTCTGCAGCGTGGCGGCGGCCTCGTCGACGGTGGCCTTGGTGAGCTCGTCGCCGAGCAGGTCCCCGGCGATGTCGTCGACGGTGTCGGCGGCCAGGTCGTGCGCGTGCACCATGAGCAGCACGGAGGCGACGAGGCCGGCGAGACCGGAGACGAGCGCGCCGAGGAACGCGAGGGTGAGCGTCGTCGGGCGGCTCGCGGGCGGGGCCACGGCGGCGGCAGGCGGGTATCCGGGGTATGACATTGGCAACTCCTCGTCGATCGATGGACACCGGAGGTGCGTTCCAACCGGGGACACCGGCGTGCCCGAAAGCCGACACAGCAGCGGCGATGTGCCCCGCCGGGCGACGGCGGGCGGTGAGTGAACGATCGTGAATGCGAGGTTCGTGTGTTGCTATCGTTCTGCGGGTCGTTCAATGACATAGGGCAACTTCACTGAGCGTCATTCAACGGCTACGCTGAATGCTCGGCGTCCTTGATGGGGAGGAAAAGGCGACCATGGTCAAGAAGATCCTCAGATGGGGTGGCCTGGCGTTCCTGGTGTTCTTCGTCGCGTATCGCCCGCAGTCCGCGGCCAACGTGGTGAGCTCCATCGGCGGCGGGCTGCTCGACATCGCCAACGGTTTCGGCGACTTCTTCGCGTCCCTGGGCTCATCGCTGAGCAGCTGAGCGCTTGGTTTTTTTCGCGCCTGGTGCACATCGCCGGCCCGGCGAACCAGCCGCGCGGGCGGGTTCGCCGAAGCACAGGGCCCGTCAGCAGGACAGGGTGCCGGAGCGCATGGCGCGGCTCTTGTCGTTGCCGTTGGGCACCAGGCGGTACAGCGTGCCGGGGCCGTTCTTGACGGCCCACACGACGCCGGCGGACTCGTAGGACAGGCCGCTGAGGTTCTCGCCGAAGGCGTTCGCGGCGTCCATCGATCAGCAGACGTCGATTGAGGAATCCTGGGGTGCGGGAGCGACCACGGGCTGAACGCCGTACGAACGCCGTCAGGCGCGGACCGGGCTGCGGCGGAGCAGGACCACGTGCGCGGGGTCGGCCGGGGGCGCCGGCGGCAGCAGCACGGTGACGGCCACGCCGGCGTCCCCGGCCTCGGCCCGCAGACGCCCGCCGTGGTGGCCGACGACCGCGTGCACCACGGCCAGGGCGAGCCCGGCGCCCTCGAGATCGGCCGCGCCCGGGCCGTGCACGAGGCAGCGCTCGTACAGCTCCAGCTGCTCCCCCGCCGCCGCCCCCGCGCTCGGGCAGCTCAGCACCAGGCGGGTCGCGCCGCCGGGCTCCTGGGTGGCGGCGAGGCGGACGGTCTCGTGCTCGGGGGCGTAGCCGATCGCCGTGGACAGCAGGTTGGCCAGGGCCCGCTGCAGGTGCCGGGGGTCGGCGAGCAGCGCGACCTCGCCGGGCACGGCGGCGTCGATCGCCACGCCGGCCGCGCGGGCCACGCTCGCCAGCTCCCCCGCGACCCGGACGACCAGCGGGGCCAGGCGGATCGGCTCCACCGCGAGCCCGAACGTGCCCTCCTCGAGCCCGGTGAGCACGATGAGGTCCTCGACGATGCCGTACACCTTCCCGGCGCACAGGTCGATGAGCCCGACCATGCGCTGCTGCTGCTCGGTGAGCGCGCCCGCGCGGCCGGTCGCCAGCAGCTCGCCGTACCCGCGGATGGAGGTCAGCGGCGTCCGGAGTTCGTGCGAGGCGATGCGCAGCAGCTCGCCCCGCGGCGTCGCGGGCATGGACGGTGGTCCTCCCGTACGGGTGTCATTCCGGCATGTCGGCTTTATCCTGCCGAACGTAGCATTTGGATCATGGCATTTTCGGTACCGTCGGACGGAATGCAACCGACCCGGAAGGGCCTGGGACTGGGATGGCGACGGTGCTGCTGGCGGAGGACGACTGCGGCGTGCGCGAGCTGATGGAGTTCATGCTCGCGGGCGCCGGGCACGCCGTCCTCGCGTGCGGCGACGGGGAGGAGGCGCTGCGGCTCGCCAACGCCCACCGGCCCGACATCGCGGTGCTCGACGTCAACATGCCCGGCCTGAGCGGCCTCGAGGTGTGCGCGGCGATGCGCGGGGCGCCCGCGACCGCCCGCACGCCGGTGCTGCTGGTGACCGCCCGCGGCATGCACGGCGACGTGGCCGACGGGTTCAGCGCCGGGGCCACCGACTACGTGGTGAAGCCCTTCGGTGCCGGCGACCTCCTGGCCCGCGTGGACGCCTTCCTGGCCCGCCCCGGGGACCCCGGCGACGGGAGCACCGGCGACAGCAACACCGGCGAGGAAGACCGGCCGGCCGGGCGGGCCCACCAGCCGTCGGCGCGGTCCTGAGATGGGCACCGCGGTCGGCGTCACCGTGGCGGAGGTGCTCGACGTCCTCGACGTCGGCGTCGCCGTGGCCGGGCCCGACGGGCGGCTGACGCAGGTCAACGGGGCGCTGCCGGGCCTGCTCGGGCTCAGCGCGGCCGACGTGGCGCCCGACCGGTCCGTGGCCGCGCTCGCCGGGGACCTCGTCGCGCGGGGCGCGCACGCCGTGGCCGCGGCGCTGGCCTGGCCGCCGGTCACGCACCCGCGGCAGCTCCGGCTGGCCGGCGGGCGCAGCGTGCAGGCGGCCTGGCACCGGCTCGAGTCCGGGTGGGTGCTCGTGGTGCGGGACGTGACGCTGCAGGCGCAGATCCGCCAGCGGCTGCGCGAGCACAACCGGGCGCTGGCCGAGAAGGTGGCGGAGAAGACCGAGCTCGTCGCCGCGCTGTGCCACGAGCTGCGCACGCCGCTCACGTCGACGAACACGATGCTCGAGCTGCTGCCGGACACCTCGGCGCAGCCGGACCTGCATGACCTGCTGGACGTGGTCCGCCGCAACGCCGCCCGCATCGGCGACGTCGTCGACGAGCTGTCCACGCTCAACGCGCTGGAGCAGGGGTCGGTCGGGCTCGACGTGCGCCCGGTGGACCTCGGGACGCTGCTGCGCGACGCGGTGGCGGCCTGGAACGCGCGGCAGGACCCGGCGGCACCGGTCACTCTCGGGGTCACCGACCCCGGCCGGCTCACGATCACGGCCGACCCGGTCTGGCTCGACGCGCTGGTGGAGCGGCTGCTGTCGGTCGCCGTGGCCTCGGCCGGGGACGCGGCGGTGCACGTGAGCGCGGAGTCCTCGGCGGACGGGTGGCTCGTGCGGGTACCGCTGCATGAACAGCTCACCAGCAACCGCCTCTTCACGGCCACGGGCGGGGCGCGCACGTCCACGGCCCTCATGCTCGCCCGGGCGGTCGTCGCGCGCCACGGCGGGACGCTGCGGATGGCGACCTCCGAGGACGGCGGGGCGGTGGAGCTGCGGCTGCCGAGGGAAGCGCCCTCAGGCCTGCCCCAGTAGCTGCTCGATCCGCTGCAGCAGGTCGCGCGGGCTGAACGGCTTCACCACGTAGTCGTCCGCGCCGGCCTCGAAGCCCGAGGCCACGTCCAGCCACTGCCCGAGCGCGGTCAGCAGGACGATCGGCAGCTGGGCGGTGCGCGGATCGGCGCGCAGCTCCCGGCACACGTCCAGGCCCGACATGCCGGGCATCGACACGTCCAGGACGGCGACGTCGGGCACCCGCTCGAGCGCGTCGCGCACGGCCGCCGAGCCGTTGTCGTGGGCGGCGACCTCGAAGCCGGCGGTGTCGAGCACGACCTGCAGCATGGTGCGCACGCCGTGGTCGTCGTCGACCAGCAGTACCGTCGCCATCCGCTCCAACATATCGGCGCCGGCGGCGGCCCGGGCGGCATTCCGCGATGGCTCAGATCCGGTCCCGGCCGGTCGATCCTGAAGGCGTGACCGTCGGTCTGCTCCAGCGGCTCGACGAGCAGTCGCGCGCCCGGCTGCTCGCCGAGCTGTTCGAGCGCAGCACGGTCGCCAAGGCGGTGGCCACCGTCGCCGGCGAGCTGATCGAGGTCAACGACGCCTTCTGCCTGCTGACCGGGTACCGCCGCGACGAGCTCACCGGCCGGGCGGTCACGCTGCTGCTGCACCCGGACGAGCCGTGGCGCGGGTTCGCCGACGAGACCTGCGAGCGGCAGATCGTGCGGCGCAACGGTTCCCGCCTGTGGATCTCGACGCGGTCGCTGCCGGTGTGCGGGGGCGGGTTCGTCGTGCTGGAGTCGGTGGAGAGCACCGAGCGGCACGCCCTGGCCGACCGCGCGGCGCGTTCCCAGGACGAGGCGCGGCGGCTGCGCACCACGATCGCGGTGCAGCGCGAGATCGCCGCGGCCGCCGGCGACCGCGACGCGCTGCTGGCGCTGACCGCCGAGCGGGCGCTGCAGATCATGCCCGGCAGCGAGGGCGCGGCGATCCACCTGCTCGACGGGGAGGCGCTGACCCGGGCGGCCGTCGCCGGGCAGATGCCGGACGGGCCGGCGATTCCGCTGCGCGACTCGGTGGCGGGCCTGGCCCTGTCCACCCGCTCGACGCTGCGCTGCGACGACACCGCCACGGACCCGCGGGCGGGCATCGGCCCCGCGGTCGGGCGGGTGACCGGCGTCCGCTCGCTCGTCGTCGCGCCGCTGCTGCGCCCGGAGGGGCCGATCGGCGTCGTCGTCGTGCTGGCGCGCCGGCCGCACGCGTTCGACGAGGCCGACGAGCAGCAGCTGACGCTGCTGGCCGACGCGCTCACCGGGGCGCTGCAGCACGCCGAGCACGCGGCGCGCAACCGCGAGCTGCTGCACGAGGCGACCGAGGCCAACGCCGAGCTCGCGCGGCAGCGGGCGGCGGCGCTGGCGGCCGTGGAGCGCCACGAGCAGAGCGAGCGGCGCTTCGCCGAGGTGTTCGACCACAGCCCGGTGGCGAAGGCGGTGCTGGGGCTGCGGGGGCCGCAGTACGGCCGGATCATGCTGGCGAACCCGGCCTTCAGCGAGCTCGTGGGCTGGGAGCCGGCCGCGGTCGTGGGGCTGGAGCTCGCCGGGCTCGTGGCGGTGCCCCAAGAGCGGTTCGACGCCGCGGTCGCCGCCCTCGCCGACGGCCGGCGCAGCCGCAGCGCGCGCGAGACGGTGCTGCGCCGCCGCGACGGGACGGAGGTGCGGGTCGCCGCGCACACCTCGGTGATCAGCGACGGCGAGGGCCCGGCGGCGGCCGTGGTGCAGCTCATGGACGTGACCCGGGAGCGGACCGCCGCGCTCGCGCTCGCACGCAGCGAGGAGCAGTTCCGCACCGCGTTCGCGGGCAGCCCGCTCGGGCTGGTGCTGTGCGACGAGCACGACGTGTTCCGGCAGGCGAACCCGGCGGCGGCCGCGCTGACCGGGCGCAGCGCCGGGGAGCTGGCGGGGCTGCGCTTCGGCGACGTCACGGACCCGCGCGACCTCGCGACCGCCGCGGACGCGCGAACCGGGCTGCGCACGGGCGGGCAGGCGCGCTACGAGCAGCGGATCCTGCGCCCCGACGGGCGGACGGTGTGGGCGCGGGTGACGCTGTCGGTGGTGCCGGGGCCGGCGGGCGAGCCGTGGCGGCTGATGCAGGTCGAGGACATCGCCGCCGAGCGCGCCGCCGCGGAGGCGACCGAGCGGGAGCTGCGCCGGCTGCAGCACACCCTGAGCGTCCAGCGGGAGCTGATCGCGGCCGCCGCCGACCGGGACGCGGCGCTGCGGGTGGTGGCCGAGCGGGCGGTCGAGCTGTTCCCGGCGGCCGACGGCGCCGCGGTCGAGCTGGCCGACGGCGACGACCTGGTGTTCGCCGTGACCGCCGGGAGCCTCGCCGGGGCGCTCGGCACCCGGGTCCGCGCCGACGCCTCGCTCAGCGGCGCCGTGCTCGACGCCGACGCGCCCGCGCACTGCCGGGACTCGGCCCGCGATCCGCGCGTGGACCGCGAGACGTGCGCCCGGCTCGGCATCGCGGCGATGCTCATCGCGCCGCTGCACGCCGACGACGCCGTGGTCGGCGCGCTCAAGGTCTCCTCACGGCACGCCGACGTGTTCGACGACGCCGACGAGCAGCAGCTCGCCCTGCTCGCCGAGGCGCTCGGCTCCGCGCTGCGCCACGCCGACGACGCGGCCGTGCTCGCCGCCCGCAACGCCGAGCTCGAGGAGGCCAACCGGCTCAAGCGCGACCTCATCGGCATGCTCGGTCACGAGCTCGGCAATCCGCTCGCCGCGATCCTGGGGTACACGGAGATCGCCTCCGACAGCTGGTCCGCCCTCGGCGAGGGCATGCGCACCAAGGTCGTCGAGGGCATCTCCCGGCAGGCGCACCGCCTCGACGGCATCGTGCAGGAGGTGCTCACGATGGTCCGCAGCGAGGCGGGCACCCTGCACGCCAAGCGGGTGCCGACCCCGCTGCGCGGCCAGATCGCGCATGCCCTGGCCAACACCGGCGCCGAGGGGGTGCCGGTGCGCGGGCCGGACGCGGCGGCGCTGGCCGATCCCGTGCAGCTGCAGCAGATCCTGACCAATCTGCTGAGCAACGCGGCGAAGTACGGCGGCGGCGCCACCGCGGTGCGCGTGCGCCTCGGCGAGGGCCGGGTGCGGGTCGCGGTGGAGGATCGCGGGCCGGGCGTGCCGGAGGAGTTCCGCAACCGGCTCTTCGAGCGGCTGGCCCGGGCCGAGCGCGACGCGGCGAAGGTGCGCGGGACCGGGCTCGGGCTCTACATCGTGCGCAACCTGGCCCAGGCCAACGGGGCGGACGTGCACTACGAGCCGAACCCGGACGGCGGCTCGGTCTTCGTGCTCGACCTCGAGGCCGTCGCGGCGTAGCCGGGCAGCCGCACGTTCTCGGCGGTGCGGCGGGTCGCGTCGGCGATCATCCGCTTGCCCGGCAGGTACGGCACCAGCCGCATGTACTGGTTCAGCAGCGCCGTCGCCACCCGCCCCGCCGGCACCATCATCCTCGCGGTGCCCTCGGCGCCGCGCTGGGCTCCCTCGGCGTACGGCCGCATGATCCGCTCGTAGGACGCGAGCCCGTCCGCGATGCCGCCGCGGAGGACCTCGCCGGCCAGCACGCAGGCGCCCACGACGGCCAGCCCGGAGCCCAGGCCGGACAGCAGGCACGGCGAGCAGGCGGCGTCGCCGAGCAGCGCGATGCGGCCCTTGCGCCAGGCGGGCATGCGGACCTGCGCGACCGCGTCGACCCAGGGGTCCTCGGTCCGGCCGAGCACCTCCAGCAGCCGCGGGGTGACCCAGCCGACGCCCTCGAACGCCTCGGCGACCCTCCGGCGCGGGTCGTCGTTCCGGCTCGGGTCGTCGTTCCGGCTCGAGTCGTCGTTCTTCGCAGGCGAGGGGAAGAACAGCTGGGCCCAGGCCGACTCGCTACGGTCCGAGTGCCCGACGATGACGAGGCGGCTGGCCGTGCGGTAGGCGTGCGCGGTGTTGCGCAGCCCGAGCTCGTTGGGCACCGGGAAGATCGCGCAGTGCAGGCCGAGCTCGCGCACGTAGTCCCGTTCGGGCCGAACGTCAGCGCCCGCACCCGCGAGTGCAGCCCGTCCGCCCCGACGACCAGGTCGAACCGGCGCGCCGGGGCGTGCTCGAACGCGGCCGTCACCCCGTCGGCGTCCTGGTTCAACGCGGTGATCGCGTCGCCGAAGCGGTACTCGACCCCGAGCGGCGCGGTCGCGTCGTGCAGGATGCGGCCGAGGTCGCCGCGCAGGATCTCGACGTCGCCGGCGAAGAGGTCGGCGGGCAGGCGGCTGATGCGCCGGCCACGCTCGCTGACGTAGTGCATGGCCCCCATCCCGGTGCGGTGCCGCTCGACCTGCTCCAGCACGCCCATGCGGCGCAGCACCGACAGGTGGGCCTCGCCGCGGAAGTCGACCGCGTGCCCGCCCGTGCGCAGGCCGGCCGCCCGCTCGACGACGGTCACCTCGGCGCCCCCGCGCCGCAGCCAGTAGGCCAGCGCCGGCCCGGCGACGCCCGCACCCGAGATCAGCACGCGCATGACACCCTCCCCAACCAGATCCGGTGGCTGGAGCGCTGCCTCGCGGCCCTGGGCGGCACCGGGCTGACCGAGCGCGAGAAGCTCTCGGTGGTGATGCTGCTGTCGGGGTACGTTGCGCAGCTTCGCCACCACCGCGGCCGCCGCCCTGCACCCGGGCGAGCGCCGGCCCGTCGACTACGGCCGCGCCCTGACCCGCCTGACCGGCCCGGAGCACTTTCCCGCGATCACCGCGGCCATCGCGGCGGGCGCGATCGACGACGACGCCGAATACGACGCCGCCGCCGAGTTCGCGTTCGGCCTGGACCGAGTCCTGGACGGCGTCGCGGCCCTCGTCGAGGGCCGCCCACTTGACCCGGGACATCGACAAGAGTGAGATTGATGCATGTTGCGACGGTCGGTGGTGGTCTGTTCCGTAGTGGCCCTCTCCCTCGCGGGTCTGCCGGCGGCGGCCTCGGCCGCGCCCGCCGACCAGGTGGAGCGGCTCCTCGCGGGGATGACGCTGCCGGAGAAGGTCGGGCAGATGTTCGTCGGGTACGTCTACGGCGACAACGCCACCGCACCCGCTCCGGCCGACGTCGCCGCGAACACGACCCGCTACGGCGTCGGGACCGGGGCCGAGGTGCTGCGGCGCTACCACCTCGGCGGCGTCATCTACTTCAGCTGGAGCCACAACCTCGCCGCCCCGGCCCAGGTAGCCACGCTGTCCAACCAGCTGCAGGCGGCCGCCCGCGCCGACACCGGCATCCCGCTGCAGATCAGCACCGACCAGGAGGGCGGGATCGTCACCCGGATCGGCGCGCCGCTCGCCGTGTCGCCGGGCAACATGGCCATCGGCGCGACCCAGGACCCGGCCGCCGCGCTCCAGGCGGCCCGGGTCAGCGGCCAGGAGCTGCTCGCGCTCGGCATCAACGTGGTCGACGCACCCGTCGTGGACGTCAACACCAACCCGCGCAACGCCGCCGACGGGCCGCGCGCGTTCGGCGACCGCACCGCCCAGGTCGCGCTCTTCGGCGCCGCGGCCGTCGCGGGCTACCGGCTCGCCGGGATCGGCGCCCAGGCCAAGCACTTCCCCGGGCTCGGCGACACGACCGTCAACACCGACAACGGCGTCGCGGTGACCGACGAGTCCCGGGCCCAGATCATGGCGACGCACGTCCCGCCGTTCCGCGCCGCCATCGCCGCCGGGGTGCCGAGCATCATGGCCGCGCACATCGTGGCGCCCGCGCTCGACCCGTCCGGCGCCCCGGCCAGCCTGTCCCGCCCGATCGTCACCGGCCTGCTGCGCGAGCAGCTGCACTACGACGGCGTGGTCATCACCGACGCGCTCGACGCCGCCGCCCTCGCGGACATCCCGCCGGACCGGATCGCGCTCGACGCGATCAACGCGGGCGTCGACCAGCTCCTCATGCCGGCCGACCCGCCCGCGGCCATCCAGGCGGTGCTCGACGCCGTCGCGGCCGGAACGCTGCCGACGGCGCGGATCGACCAGTCGGTCCGCCGGATCCTGCGCATGAAGCTGGAGCTCGGGCTGTTCGGGCGGGGCGACGTGCCGACGCCCGTGATCGGCACCCCCGAGCACCTGCGGACCATGTCCACGATCGCCGCCCGCTCGATCACGCGGCTGCGCGGCGCCGGGCTCCCCCTCGCGCCCGGCGCGCACGTGCTCGTCACCGGCTGGGGCGTGAGCACCACGCAGAACCTCACCGACGGGCTCAACGCGCGCGGGGTGGCCGCGACCCGGCTGTGGACCGGCTCGCCGTCGCCGGCCGTCATCGCCCAGGCGGTGGCCGCGGCCGGGACCGCCGACGCGACGGTGGTGACGACGAACAACGTGTGGTCGGACCCGACCCAGGTGGCGCTGGTCGAGGCCCTGCTCGCGACCGGCCGGCCGGTCGTCGTGACGTCGGTCGGCGGCCCCTACGACATCGCGTACTTCCCGCAGGCCCCCGCCTACCTGGCCGCCTACGACTACCAGCCGGTGTCGGTGACCGCCCTGGCCGACACGCTCACCGGCCGCGCGGGCAGCCCGGGCCGGCTCCCGGTCACGATCCGCACCCCGGACGGCGGCACCGTCCTGTACGCGTTCGGCAGCGGTTCCTAGAGCACGACGACGGGTTCGCCCGCGTGCCGGGGCGACTCGGCCTCGTCCAGCATCGCCGCCGCCACCGTCGCGCGGCTCACGCGCGGCGGCACGAGGTGGCGGGGCACGTCCGGCAGCGCCAGGGTGCGCCGCCGCGGCGCGAGCGGGCCGTCGGTCAGCGGTCCGGCGTGCAGCACCGTGCCGCCCGCCGCGAGGACGGCCTCCGTGGCCGCCTCCCGGTCCGGCAGCTCCCGGCGCATGAAGGTGCGCAGCAGCATCCGGCTCAGCGGGTCCGCCGCCGGGGCCGACGGGCCGATGCCCAGGGCCGCCAGCCACACGATCCGCGCGCCGGAGGCGGCGGCCGCCCGGGCTCCGGCGGCGAGCACGCCCGGCGCCTCGCCCGCGGCGATGCCGAGGCCGGACAGCACGACCTCGGCACCCCGCACCGCCCGGGCGGCGGCGGCCGGGTCGAGGACGTTCGCGGCCACCGGGATCAGGCCCGGCGCCTCGGGCAGGCGGGACGGGTCGCGGGCGACCGCGCGGACCGCGTGGCCCCGATCGAGGGCCTGGCGCACCAGCTCGCGGCCGGTGCCGCCGGTCGCGCCGAGCACGGTCAGCTCCATCACAGGTCCGCCAGCGCCGCGAGCGCCCCGGCGTGCAGTGCGGGCGGTGCGACCAGGAGATCCGCCGCGCCCGGGCGCCAGGGCGCGCCCGACAGGTCCGTCGCGACCGCGCCCGCCTCGGTGGCCAGCAGGGTCGCCGCGGCCACGCCGGTCACCGCCGGGGCGTACTGCCAGAACGCGTCCGACCGGCCGGACGCGACCGACAGCAGCGGGAACGTCGTCGGGATCGTCGTGCGCACCAGCAGCGCGCGGCTCATGAGGGCGCCGAGCGCGCGGCCGATGCGGGCCCGCAGCTCGGCCGGCTCATCGCCGACCTGGCTCGTCTCGACGATCGCGTCGGCGAACGCGGCCTTCGGCGAGACCGCGAGCGGGCGGCCGTCGCCGAACGCGCCCCCGCCCGGCGCCGCGGTCCAGAGCCGGTCGCCGACCGGCTGGTAGACGACCGCGAGCGCGGTGGCGCCGTCGCGGACGAGGGCGATGCTCACGCACCACTCGGGCCGGCCGTGGAGCAGGTTCACGGCGCCCTCGACGTCGTCGACGGCCCACCACTCCCCCGCGTCGAGGCTCGCGCGCTCCTCGTCGTCGGTGACCCAGCGGGCCGCGGGGCGCAGGCGCCCGAGCGCCTCGCGCAGCGGGTCGCGCACGGTGGCGTCGAGGCGCGCGGCGGCCTCCAGCATGGCGTTGCGGCCGGGGAGGCGGGCGTCGGGCGAGTACAGCTCCAGCAGCCGCCCGCCGACGTCGCGGGCGGTCTCGATGACCGGTTGCAGCAGCTCCATGCCTTCGAGTCTTCGGCGGCGCCGGCGTTGCGGCAAGTGCATCCTTGGTACCTCTAAAGTTACCTCCGTGCACTCGTTGGACCTGAACCTGCTGACCGCGCTCGACGCCCTGCTGGAGGAGGGCAGCGTCCTGGGCGCGGCTCATCGCCTGCACCTGTCGCCGCCCGCGATGAGCCGGACGCTGGGCCGGATCCGGCGCGCGACCGGCGACGCGATCCTCGTGCGCACCGGGCGGACGATGACGGCGACGCCGTACGCGGTGCGGATCAGGGCCGACGTGCACCGGCTCGTGCAGGAGGCGCGGGCGCTGCTCGCGCCCGACGCCGACGTGGACCCCGCGACCCTCACGCGCACGTTCACGCTGCGCTTCCACGACGCCATCACCGCCGCGGCCGGCCCCGGGCTGCTCGCCGCGGTCCGCGCGCGGGCGCCGGGCGTGCGGCTGCGGTTCCTGGCCGAGGCCGGCGCCGACACCAGCGACCTGCGGCACGGGCGGGTGGACGCGGAGCTCGGCTCGGCCGAGCCGGAGCTGCCGGAGATCCGGGGCGAGGTCCTCGGCCACGCCGAGCGGGTCGTGGCGATCCCGGCGCGGTGGCGCGGGAAGTCGTTGACGCTGCGGCGGTACACCACCGTCCCCCACGTCATCGTCTCGCGCCGCGGGCGGCTGCGCGATCCGCTCGACGATGCCCTGGAAGCGCTGGGGCTCTCCCGCGGCACCGTCGCCTCGGCCCCGACCGTCGACGCCGCACTGGGCCTCGCCGCCGCGATCGGCGCCGCGGTCACCGTGCCCGACCGGATGACCGCGCACGCCGTGGCCCGGCACGGGATGCGGCTCGTGCCGCTGCCGCTGCCGGCGCCGCCGGTGCCCGTGATCCTGACCTGGCACCAGCGCGACGACACCGACCCCGCCCACGCGTGGCTGCGCGACCTGCTGCGCGCCGGGGTGGCCGCGGCGCTGGGATAGCTACACCCAGCGGTTGCCAAGCCACAGACGGTCGAGCCAGTCGCTGTACGGGATCGGCGTGCCCGCGTAGATCGGGTAGAAGTACGCGAAGCACAGCGCGACCGCGAGCACGTACGCCCCGGCGATCACGGCCCCGGACCGGCGCCGCGCGCTGTGGGGCGCGCCGATGATCGCGCCGAGCACGTAGACGACCGCGAGGACCAGGAACGGCTCGGCCGGCAGCGCGTAGAAGAAGAACATCGTGCGGTGCTCCGGCATCGACTGGAACCAGGGCACGATCCCGGCCAGGGCCGCGGCGAGCACGAGCCACGCGCGCCCGTCGCGGCGGGCGACGGCGAGCCAGCCGAGCGCCGCCAGCGCGGGCGTGAACGACCACCACAGCACCGGGGTGCCCAGCAGCAGGATCTCGGCGGTGCAGTCGGGCGCGCCGCAGGAGACGTTGGGGTCCCAGTAGAACGGGACCGGGCGGCCGAGCAGCAGCCACTGCCAGGGCCACGACTGGTAGCGGTGCGGCTTGTCCAGCGTCGTGTGGAACGCGTACGCGGTGTCGTGGTAGTGGGCCAGGTTGACCAGCGGGTCGATGAGGCGGTCGTGCGGCAGGTTGTGCGTCGCGGCGTACCAGTGCCGGAAGTAGCCGTCGTCGGACAGGAACCAGCCCCACCAGACGTTGACGTAGGCGAACAGGGCGATGCCGGCGATCGCGAGGGTCCACCCCACCGCGGGCGGGATGCTCTCGGAGATCCAGTGCCGCACGCCGGCGCTGCGGCGGGCGCTCATGTCGAAGACCACGGCGGCGAGGGCGAACAGGATCAGGTACCACAGCCCGCTCCACTTGACGCCGCAGGCGAGCCCGAGCGAGATCGCGCAGGCGATGCGGTACCAGGGGATCCCGAGCTTCGCGCGGCCCTTCCCGCCGGTCTCCACCGCGGCCAGCCATCGCGCGCGGCGCTGCTCGCGGTCCAGCACCAGCAGGTTGAACGCCACGACGATCCAGAACAGCAGGAAGATGTCCAGCAGCGCGGCCCGCGACATCACGAAGTGCATGCCGTCCAGCGCCATGAGCAGCCCCGCGGTCGCGGCCAGCACCGTGGAGCGCAACAGCCGCCAGGTCGCCGTCATGACGAGCACGATCGCGGCGACGCCGAAGACCACGGCCATGATGCGCCAGCCGAAGGCGTTGTACCCGAAGAGCTGCTCGCCGATCCCGATCATCCACTTGCCGAGCGGCGGATGCACCACGTACTCGGGCTGCATGGTCTCCGGGTTCCACTCCACGCCGTGCTGCAGGAGGTCCTGGGCCTCGTTGGCGTAGTACACCTCGTCGAACATGACCTGCGGCGGATGCCCGAGGTTGATCAGGCGCAGCACGAGCGCCACCCCGCCGACGAGGATCGCGGCGAGCCAGAACGCCCGCGGGAACCGGCCCGGCCCGCCCAGCCGCCGCCGCGCGATCGCGATGCGCTCGGCCGTCACCCGACGGTGTCCGTCGCCGTGATGGTGACCTGGGCCGGGAGCGCGCCGGAGCCCAGCGTGACCGCGAGCGCCGACGCGGCGTCCTTCGTGTCCAGGCTCCCGCCGGAAATCTCCGCGTCGCCGGTGATGACGGCCTGGATGGTCGGGGCGGACACGACCTCGTCGTCGACCAGGATGGCGACCTGCTGGTGCAGTGCCTCCTCGGTCAGCGCCGCCCACCGGTCCTGGCCGGACGGCGTGAAGCGGATGATGACCGTCCACCGGCCGATGTCCTTGTTCAGCGCCGCCTCGGCGTCCTCGACGTCGGCGCCGGTGGCCTTGGCCGCGTCGAGCCGGTACTTCACCGAGTCGCCGCACGCGGTCACCCCGGCGTCGTTCGGCAGCGCGCCGGCCGGGCGCCGGTTGAGCATCGCGCAGGTGATCGCGGGCACGGCGAACTGCATGGCCGGGGGCAGCGCCGCGATCTCGGCGCAGCTGAGCCGGTCGAAGCCCTGCAACTGGGCCGCCTTCGGGTCCTCCGGGCCGGTGAGCGCGGCCGCGGCCTGGTAGACGGACTCGCCGAGCTTCTGCCGGGCCGAGGCCAGCGGGCTGTCCGCGCTCGCCGGGGCCTGCGCGCCGCTCTTGCAGTCGCCGCCGGGCTGGTCCGTGGGCCGGGCCATGGTCTGAGCCGTCGCCAGGCGGAACGTGAGGTTGCCGGGCGAGAGCACCGACCGGACCCGGTCGGCGTCCTCGTGCGCGGCGGTCACCTTCAGGGTGTCGGGGCCAACCGCGGTGACGTTCGGCCGGCCGACGCCGAGCCTGCGCAGCCGGTCCAGCAGCAGCGTCCGCGTCCGCTCCACCGCGCCGGCGTCGGCCGCGGCGCCGTCCTTGCCGGTCACCCGCAGCGTGTAGGCGACGTCGCCCTTCACCGGGCCGCCGCCGAAGCGCCGGACGAGCAGGACCGTGGCCGTGATGCCGGCCGCGAGGAGCAGGACCACGACGAGGGCGAGCACCAGCCAGAACCACATCGGGACGCGCCGGGCGGCCGGCGGCGGTGCGACTGCGGACGGGAAGGACATGCCGCCAGCGTACGGGCGGCATGCCCATCCGGGTGGCCCCCGGTCTCAGCCCGTGGGGTCAGCCCGCGGCTCGGTACGCCTCGCCGGCCGGGGTCGGGGTGGAGCCGTCCTTGTAGAGGCCGTAGGGCAGCGAGTCGCCGACGGCCGGGAGCGAGAACCAGGCGTAGCGCTCGATGTAGGAGGTGGCCTGCATCTGCGTCGTCGTGCGGGTGATGAACGAGGTGATCTGGGCCGTGTTCGGGAACTTCGGGGTGCCGCTGAAGTTCATCAGGCCGTACTCGGTGATCCAGATCGGCAGGTTGTACCGGTCGTGCACCCGCTGCACGTAGCCGAGGAACTGGCCCACCGCGGCGTCGGAGAAATCGGAGCCGTACCAGTGCAGCGTGATGAAGTCGACCCGCCGGTTCTGCTGCCGCGCGCCGGTCATGAACCGGTCGAGCCAGCCGCCGGGCGTGTCCCCGCCGTAGGCGACGGCCGGGCTGCCGAGCCGCATGCCGGTCGCCTCCAGCCGCGGCCACAGGCTCAGCGCCTGCTCCACGGTCATGTTCGACTGCTCCTTGAGGTCGGGCTCGTTGAAGCCCAGCAGCACCGTGCCCTCGCTCTTGACCTTGGCCAAGTCGGCGTCGGTGACCGCGCCGGCGCCCCAGATCATCGGGACGAACTCGGCGTTCGCGGGCATCGAGTCGTTGTTCGTGGACCAGTTGTAGTACCAGCCCGCGCCCACGTTGCGCACCGCGTCCGACAGGCCGGTGAACTGCCAGGTGCTGACGCCCTTCTTCTTGGCCACCGGGCCCGTGGTGCGGCTCGCGCTCGGCGCCGGCGACGCGGTCCGGGTGGCTGTCGCCGTGGGCGAGGCCGGGGCGCCCGGGAGCTTCCACTGCTGGTTGGCGTTGCCGGTGCAGGTCCAGATCTGCAGCCGGGTGCCGTCGGCGGAGCTGTTGCCGCTGGCGTCGAGGCACTTGCCGGAGCCGGTGTTCACGAGCCGGTTGCCCGCGCCCGCCGCCCACTTCTGCGCGCCGGTGCCGTTGCAGTCGTAGAGCTGGACCTTCGCGCCGTCCGCGCTCGAGGCGCCGGTCACGTCGAGGCACTTGCCGAGCGCGCGGATGCTCGCGTCGGAGGCGGTGACCGTCCACTTCTGGGCGGCGGTGCCGTTGCAGCCCCACAGCTGCACGGCGGTGCCGTTCGCGGTGTTCGCCGCGGCGACGTCGACGCACTTGCCCGCGATGCCGGTGATCGGCGCGCCGGTGTCGGCCAGGGCGTTGGTGAGCCCGACCATCCCGACGCCCACCACGGCGGCGGCGAGCAGAGCGATCAGGGGTTTTCGGCCGAGCCGCATGGCACTCCTCGATGGTTCGCGAACCTTGGCGAGGCTTAAGCTCGTCCATGCCGCGCGACCTCGTCAAGCGGTACGAACCGACTTAAGCGGGTCGTAAGCCAAACTTGAGAGAGCGCTCTCCGAGGGGGTCGGCATGGCCGAGATCGTGTGGGAGACCAGCACCGCCTTCTTCGGCCGCGAGACCGAGATCGACCTCTGGTTCGACGGCGACCGGATGGGCGACCACGTGCTGGCCAGCGTCGTGCGGGTGACCGCCGACCTGGGCGGCTACCACCTCCGCGCGCACCGGGGCATGCTCGAGGACTGGGCGCTGCCGGACTCGGCCGTCCGCTACTACCTCGACGAAGAGCCGTCCCTCGCCGGCCTGAGCGCGGCCGACTTCGTGAACCGCCTGCATCTGGTGCGGATCGGCATCTACCCGGACTCGTCCGACCGGCCCGTGGTGTTCGACTACACCACGGGCCGCGACCTGACCGACAACCTGCTCGTCGCCGTCTTCGACACCGAGGGCCGGCTGACCGGGCTGACGGTCGAGAGCTGAGCGCCTACGCCATCGGCATGACGCGGGCGATGCGAATCGAGGTGCTGTTCGCGCCCGCGGCCGGGTAGGCGGCGCTGCCGTCCGGGTAGGCCTTGAACGCCTGGTAGTTGTGGTCCTTCACGCCGATGGTGAGCTGGGCGCCGACCGCCGAGCCGCTGCCGGAGTCGTAGACCTGCGCCGCCATCGACGAGCCGGACTCCCAGGCGAGCAGCATGCGGCCGGTGCCGTAGGTCACCAGGTGCGGATGGGCCGTCTTCGCCGATGTCTTCACGGTCGCGTCCGAGGCGCCGGTGCCGAAGTGGTCGAGGCGGGCCTGGCCGCCCTGGCTCCACGCGGTCCAGTAGCCGGAGCTGCGGGCCAGCACCAGGTCGCCGCCGAAGAGCGTGTTGTCGCAGGCGCCGGCGGCGACGGTGCGGTACGGATGCGGCTGCGCGATGCGGCAGTTGTTGTCGGTCGCGCAGACCATCGCGTAGTGGCTCGTGCGCGGGTCCCACACGATCCGCGTGCCCCAGCTGTGGCTGCAGCCGACCTCGAAGGCGTCCTTGTGGTTGACCAGGCCGCCGCCGGAGTTGACGACCTGCATGCGGTCGCCCTCGTGAATGTCCACACAGGACCCGTTGCGCACGGTGATGGCCACGCCGAAGTAGGCCGCGTAGTTGCTGCCGTCCGAGGCGAGGCGGCCGTGGTGCTGGTACCACCACACGAACCGGGCGCCGTCGTCGTAGCCGCCGAGGCTCGAGCTCAGGTTGGTGACCTGGCGCTCCCAGACCTGCCGGCCGTTGTTGTCGAACCGGACCATGTGCATCGTGTTGCACGGGCTCGACGAGCCGCCGCAGAGCGGGCCGGCGTGGCACTCGCCCTTGCGGGTCAGCAGCAGCACGCCGCCGTTCGCGTCGGCCGAGACGTCCTGCAGGTCGATGCCGTCGAAGCTGGTCGGCGTGCCGACGAGCTTGTCGTCGCAGCCGAGCCGGCCGAGGTACACCTTCCCGTTGGTGCCGAGCCAGGCCAGCCACGAGCCGCCGTTCGGGGTCGCGGCGATGGCCATCGGCAGCGGGTCGGTGTCGCCCTCCCGGCCGTAGCCGGTGACCGCGCTGCCGACGGCGACGTCGGTCACCTTCACCACGGGGGTTCCGCTCGCGGCGCGGCCGCACGGCCCGGTCTCCTTCGCCGGGGCGGCGCTGCTCGCGGCGGCGCTCGAGGGCGCCCCGGCCGCGGCCAGCGCAGCGGTGTCGCCACCGTCCGATGAGGACTGGACCGAGGCCGCCGGCTCCCCGGGCGGAGCCGAGGAGGACGAAAAGGCGGCCACGGCGCCGATGCTTGCCGCGACCGCAAGACCGGCGATCGCGGCAATGACGACGTGCCGGCGAGAGAAGGCGAGGTTCACGCGGCGAATATAGGGGCCGAAATGGGGCGTCCGGCGGCGGTAAACCAAACTTAAGCGAGGCATAAACCCGCCGCCGGACGTGGCCTTACGTTGTTACTTGTCACATGAAATCTACATGTTCCAGACCTGGAACTCCGAGATCTGCCCGGCGGGCCAGCCGGTGTTGGCGGTGATCGTCACGCGCCAGTACCGCTGCGTCGTCGCGGGGAACGTGAGCGTCACGGACGGGTTGAAGGTGTAGGTCCCCGAGGCGACGGTGGTGAACGAGGTGCCGTCGCCGGACGCGCTCAGCGTCAGGGTCTGGTTGCGCGCGCCCCACGTCGCCGGCAGTTGCAGCACGACCTTCGTGGCCGAGCGGGCCGAGCCGAGGTCGACCTGCACCCACTGCGGGAACGCGTTGTTCGCGCTCTCCCAGTAGGTGCCCTGGTTCGAGTCGGTGACGTTGCCCGAGCCGTACACCTGGTTGTGCGACGACTCCGAGGTGGCCCGCCCGGCCGCGAGGTTGGTCGGCGTGGGCGTGCCGCCGCCCTGCGTGAACTGGAGGCTGTTGAGGTTCCAGCCGCCGTTGTCCTGCACGAGCGTGAGCACCTGCTGGCCGGCCGGGAGCGTGAGCGTCGCCGTGGCGCTCCCCCACGCCTGCCAGTCGCCGGTGGCCGGCAGGTTCACCGCGCCGGTCAGGTTGGCCCCGGCCGCGTTCGCGATGTGCAGGGCGCCGGTCACCGCGCTCGGGGCCGCGACCCGGGCCGTGAGCGTGTACTGGCCGGCCGCGGCGACGTTCACCGTATACCGGAACCACTGCCCGCCGCTGGTCCAGCCGAGGTTGTAGCCGCCGCCGGTGTCCGAAGTGGACTCCAGGTCGACGCCGTCCGCGCGGTAGCCGTTGCCGGTGCCGTTGACCGAGTTCACGCTGTACGCGAGCCCCTGGCCACCGGTGTCGTAGTTCTCGGCCTGCACGGTGCCCGGGATCGCCGCGGGGGTGCCGCCGAACGGGGCCTCCACGGGGCCGCCGCCGCCCTGCCAGCTGTTGCCGCTCAGGGTGGCCGCGAAGCCGGCGGAGTTGTTGAGGTACGCCGTGGAACCGCTCTTGAGCCCGGTCACCGTGTTGCCGGTGATGCTCGCCGAGCCGCTCGGGGCCGGGTAGAACGGCGGTGCGACGACGACGCCGTTGCGGCCGGGGTTGGTGACGGTGTTGTTCTGCAGCAGCGTGTTCGTCGACTGGGAGAAGCCGATGCCGTCGTACAGCGAGCTCACGACGGTGTTGTTCGCCGCCGTGACGCGGTCGACGGCGCCGACGTTCTGCCCGTCGCCGCCGTTGCCGATCTGCAGCGCCGGCTGGCCCTGGCTGTAGCCGTTGCCGCCCGAGCGGGTCACGACGTTGTTGGAGACGGTCGCGCCGAGCAGGTCGCTGCCGTTGACGCCGAAGCGGCCGGCGCCGAGGCCGATGTAGCGGGCGGTGTCGCTGATCGCGTTGTACTGCACGTCGTGCCCGCCGCCGCCGTAGATCCCGATGCCCTTGCCGCCCCACGGCGCGACGATCGTGTTGTTGGTGAACGAGATGTTCGCCATCGGGGTGTAGTACGTGCGGTTGCCGTTGGCGTCGGTGTTGTAGTTCACCGAGTTGATCGCCATGCCGTCGTCGCCGGTCCCCCGCACGAAGTTGTTGGTGGCGCTGAGGTTGTTGCCGACCGAGTTGTTCAGCGACACGTTGTTGAGGTTGATGCCGTCGGCCCAGATGGTGGTGAGCCGGCTGTTGCGGACCTGGCCGCCGGTGCCGGAGGCCCAGAAGCCGGACAGCGTGTGCTGGGTCCAGATGTCGTCCGCGACCCAGTTGGTGCCGGTGGTGTCCATCGCGCCGCCGGCGCCGTCCACCGAGGCCCGGCTGGTGGCGTTGGAGTCGATGTGGAAGTCCTTCACCGTGCACGACGTGAGGTCGAAGACGGCGCCCAGGGGCTGCGGGTTCGGCAGCGGCACGGCCCGGTAGATCGTGCTGTACCAGGGCCCCGCGCCCGCGATCGTGATGCCGGTCGCGTGCAGGCCGCTGGTCCCCTTGAGGTAGAAGGTCCCGGCCGGGATCCACAGCGTCCTGGCCTGCGACTGCGCCTGGTTGATGCAGGTCTGGATCGGCCCGGTGCTGTCCAGGTTCGGGTTGTCCGCGGCCGCGCCGCACGAGGTGATCGAGATCGAGTTCGCCGGCTGGGCGATCGGGGCCGGGTTCTCCACGTCGACGACGTCGATGTCGTAGAAGGCGGCCGTGTTCGCCGCGTCGCGCTGCAGCGCGAAGGTCCCGCCGGGCGCGATGGGCGCGCCGGTGACGAAGGTCCGGGCCTCGTCGAAGAACACCCGCGGGTTCCCGTCGGCCGGGTTCTGGTCGGCGCTGTCGTTGTAGTGGTTGTTGCCCTCGTAGACCCACGACTGCTTCGACGTCAGGGTGAGCGCCTGGCGGTAGGCGCCGTCGACGTAGAGGTTCAGCGAGGCGGTGATCCCGCCGCCGCCGGGCGCGTCGGGGATGCTGGCGCGCACCACGATCGCGCTGATCGGCCGGCCGGTCGTGTTCGTCCACTGCACCTTCTGGCCGGTGGCGGCGAGGTGCGCGTACGCGTGGCCGGACGCCTCCAGGGCCGCGCTGGAGTACTGCGTGGTCGGCGCCGCGGTCAGTGCGACCGTCGTCGCGCCGCCGCCGAGGGTCCCGGCCTCGGCCTCGTAGCTGGTGAACGGTGTCGTGGCCCCGGCGGTGGCGGCCTGGGCGGGGGTGGAGGCGACGGTGAGCGCGGTGCCGACCAGGGCGGCGACGGCGAGGGGCGCCACCGCCCGCCGCGCCGCACGCATCGATGCTCGTGGCATGAGGGTGTCCTCTCTGGAACCTGCCCGCGTAGCGGCGCGCGCAAGTATTTGCAGAAAACACTCTCAGAGCTGACGCGTCAAGTACTCAATTTTTCAGTCCTCGATCCGCACAACGACGCGCGGCGAACACCGGTCCCGTCGTGCGCCACTAGATTGATCCGGGTGGAGGGTGTTCGGATCGGCGACGGGGCGCTCGGCGGGCGCGGGGTCTACGCGGCGCGCGACTTCGCCGCCGGGGAGGTCGTCGTCGCGTACCGGCTGCGGGAGCTCGACGCGGCCGGGTACGCGGCGCTCCCGCCCGGCGAGCACCTCTTCGTGCACAGCTACTGGGGCCGCCGCTACCTGTATCCGGCGCCGGCCCGCTACGTGAACCACGCCGACGACCCGTCGTGCTACCAGGACTTCGAGCGCGGCTGCGACGTCGCACTGCGGCCGCTGCGCGCGGGCGAGGCGGTGACGATCGACGCGACGCAGGAGACGGACCGCGAGCTGGCCACGTTCCTCGAGGCCTACGCGCGCTCGCCGGAGCGGCTGCCGGAGCTGGTCGACGCCGGTGCGGTGGCCTGGCGGCACGGGGTCGCGCTGCGCGGGCGTGACGCGGTGGTCGCCGCGCTGCTCCGGGACGACCGCGCGCTGCACGACGTCGCGTGGCTGATCGGCACCGGCCGCTGGGAGGCCCTGTGCTCCGCCCGGTGCGGCGAGCACCACCTGAGCATGCTGCTGCGGGTCGTGGCCGGCAACTGGCAGGTCGTGTACCAGCACACCGCCTGACGCCGGCGACGCCCGGAACCCGTCCGGTTCCCCGGGCGCCGGCGGGTTCCAACCGCCGCACGGTTCGCGGGGCGAATCCGCTCGACGTGCGAGAACGGATGGTCAATGTAGAGTGACCGCGTGGTCACTGCGGCGCTGACGTCGGGGGATGCACAGGCATCCGACTATTGCCACAAACGGGGCCCGGCCGAGGTCCGCTGCTTCTACGTGATCAATCCGCGCTCGCCGCACGGGGGCTGGGCACTGCGGGAGGTCGTCCGGCCGGCGTTCCTCGCGCTGCGCGCCGAATACGGGCTCTCCGTCGAGCCGCTCGCGTTCGGGGAGCTGCCCACGCCGCGGCCGGGCCTCATCACCTACGTCGTCTACGGGCCGACCGATCCGCTCGGCATGGGCGAGGACGAGAAGGCGTACCTCGCCGCGCTCGCCGCCGCCGGGGTGCGCACGAGCGTGCTCTCGGCCTACGAGCTGACCGCCGACGGGCAGGACCGGCCCGGCTACGAGCGGGCCCGCACCGTCGTGCCCGAGCTGTGCGACGAGCTCGACGTCAACGCCATCTACCCCGACGAGATCGACCGGCGGCGCGGAATCCGGACGAACACCTGGCAGGACGTGTACGTCAACGTCATCGGCGAGACGATCCGGGTGAAGTACACCCCGACGCGCAGCCTCGAACCCGTCGACACCGCGGCGCGGGAGCGGCTCGGCGCCAGGCACGCCGGGGAGATCGCGCACCTGGCCCGGGTGCACCGGGAGCACCGGCTCTGGCAGCGCAAGCCGTGGACGGACGGGTCGATCCTGTTCTCGCACGACGGGCACTGGTTCGTGTCGCAGACGGTCACCGACAAGACCCTCATGACCGCGGCCGACTTCGACCTCGTCACCTCCTACGACGAGGGGCGGCGGGCGCTGACCTACACCGGGCCGCGGCTGCCGAGCTCGGACGCGCCCGAGTACCTGATGCTGAGCACGCTGCTGAGCATGCACGGGCGGCGGCCGCGGCTCATCGTGCACTTCCACCACCGCGAGCTGACCCGCGGGTCCCGCCACCGCGAGCTGGTGACCGCCGACACCGTCGAGTGTGGACGGTTCGAGGCCGGGCGGCGGTTCTTCGCCGAGCTGCGCGCGAAGTCGACGGAGTGGTTCATCATCCGCGAGCACGGGATGGTGTGGACCGGCGACTCGGCCGCGGAGTTCGAGCAGTTCGTCCGGCGGGTGCTCCGCCAGGGGCGCCGGGACGGCTGATCGGGCTGGGCCGTTCGGCCAAGTGGTGTAGCCCGCGGGGATGGAACCTGCGCTCAGCCATCGGCGATGATCACCGTTCCACGGTACCGTGTGATGATCCGAGCACTGCGAGTGAGGTGACGACGTGGTGGGCACCGCGACCCTGGCCGGGCTGCAGGCCGGCGACCACGTCTGCGTCCCGTTCAGCGGCGACGACGTGCGCACCGGGATCATGGAGAGCTTCGTCCGCGGCGCCCTCGACGAGGGTGACAAGGTCATCTGCTGCACCGTCCAGGACGACCCGCGCGAGCTCGCCGCCGCGTTCGCGGGCCACGACCCGCGGATCTCCGACGCGCTCGCCCGGGGGCAGCTCATGATCGGCAGCGCCGCGGAGAGCTACCTTGCCACCGGGCGCTTCGACGCCGAGCGGACCGCGGCCGGCTGGCGCGGCGTGATCGCCCGGGCCCGCGACGAGGGCCACCCGGGCCTGCGGGTCATCGCCGACATGAGCTGGGCCACCGGCGCGGTGCCCGGCACCGATCGCCTGCCCTGGTACGAGGCCGAGGTGAACCGCATCTTCGCCGGCGGCTTCGTCCGCGGGGTCTGCCTCTACGACCGGGGCACGTTCACGCCGGCGCGGCTGCGGCGGTACATCGCCACCCACCCCGGCACCGTCGAGCCCGGCGATCCCCAGCCGCCCCAGCTGCGGATGCGGCACACGAGCGAGCCCCGGGGCCTGGCGCTGACCGGCGAGGCCGACATCGCGAACCGGGCCGCGCTCGCCGCCGTCCTCGACGGTCTGCGCGACGACCTGCCCGGCGACGACCCGCTCACCATCGACCTGTCCGGCCTGGAGTTCGCCGACGTCGCCGCGGCCGCCGCGCTCGTGCGCACCGCCCGCCGGGTGCCCGGTGTGCGGCTTGCCGGCGCGAGCCGGCGGCTGGCCGGGCTGCTCGATCTCGTCCGGCAGGCCGACGCGTGAGGGCCGGCGCCCCGGCCGGGCACCGCGGGTTCTTCCACGAGGCCGCCCTCTACCACTCCGACGAGGAGTTCCTCGCGATCGTCACGCCGTTCGTCGAGGAGGGCCTGGCCGCGGGCGAGCCGGTGGTGGCCGCGTTCGGGCCCCGCCGCCAGGCCCTGCTGCGCGACCGCCTTGATGGCACCGATGGCACCGGCGGGGCGGTGGACTACCTGGCCGGCGAGGAGCACTACGCGCGGCCGGCCACGGCGATCCGCCGGTACCGCGAGCTGCTCGCCGAGCACGTGGCCGCCGGGGCCGCCCAGATCCGCATCGCCGGGGAGATCCCGCACCTGGGCGCCGCGGGGCCGTGGGACTGGTGGGGCCGCTACGAGGCGGCGTGCAATCACGCGTACGACGACTTCCCGCTGTGGGGGCTGTGCATGTACGACATGCGCGTCACCCCGCCGGACGCGCTCGAGCAGGTGCGGTGCACGCACCCCTTCCTCGCCACCGCCGCCGGGCACCACCCGAACCCGGACTTCGCCGACCCCGCGGACTTCCTGCGCGGCCGCCCCTCGACCTGGCGCGACCCGCTGGAGCGCACCCGGCCCCGGCTCCTGCTCGTCGACCCGATGCCGGCCGAGGTCCGCGCCGCCGTCGACGCCGCGGGCGCGCACGGCGGCGTCGACCAGGCCGACGTGCGCGGGCTGATGCTGGCCGCGAACGAGGTCGTCACGAACGCGATCGTGCACGGCGTCCCGCCGGTCGAGGTGCGGGTGTGGACCGCCGAGCGGCGCATCCTGGTGCAGGTCAGCGACGCCGGCCCGGGCCCGCGGGACCCGCTCGTCGGCCTGCGCCCGGTCCGCTCGGCGACCGGCGGCCTCGGCCTGTGGATCGCGCACCAGACCTGCGCCTACGTCGACCTGCGCCAGGAGCACGGCCGGTTCACGGTCCGCCTGGTCGCCGGCCGGCCCGAGACGTGACCGCGCGGCGCGGATGCGGCCGGTCCGGCGCACCTACCTGACGCTCGTCCTGCTCAACGCCCTCGCCGTCTCCTCGATCTGGGGCGTCAACTCGCTGCTGCTGTTCGAGGCCGGGCTGTCCAACACCGAGGCCCTGGCCGCCAACGCCTGCTTCACGCTCGGCTTCGCCCTCTTCGAGATGCCGACCGGCACCGTCGCCGACACCCGGGGCCGCCGCGCGTCCTACCTGCTCGGCGGCGGGACGCTCACCGTCACGACGCTGCTGTACTGGCTCGCCTGGCGCCTGCACGCGGGCGTCGCGATCTGGGCGGTGGTCTCCGTCCTGCTCGCGCTCGGGTTCACGTTCTTCTCCGGCGCGACCGACGCCTGGCTGGTCGACGCGCTGCGGTCCCTGGGCTACGACGGCGCGCTGGAGCCGGTGTTCGCCCAGGCCCAGGTCTGCAACGGCCTCGGCTCCCTCGCCGGCTCCCTCGGCGGCGCGTTCATCGCCCAGGCCACGAACGTCGGCGTGCCCTTCCTCGTGCGCGCCGCGCTCCTGCTCACCCTCACCGCCGTGGCCTGGCGGCTCATGCACGACATCGGCTTCACCCCGAGCCGGGGCGGGCGCCCGCTCGCGCGGATGCGCACGGTCGTGTCGGCGTCGCTGCGGTACGGCTGGCGGCGCCCGGCCGTCCGCTGGGTGATGCTCGGCGCCTGGGCCGCGGCCGGCGTGTCCTACTACGTCGCGTTCACGATGAAGCCGTACCTGCTGCAGCTCGACGGCGACGACCGCGCCTACGGCCTGCTCGGGGTCGCGGCGGCGATGCAGGCCGTCGCGCAGACCGCCGGCGGGCTGCTGTCGCCGCTGTTCCGCTCGGTCTTCCGGCGGCGCGTGTCGGTGCTCCTCGCCGGGGCGCTGCTCAACGCGGCGGTCCTGGTCGCGTTCGGCATGGTCACCGGGGTGCCCCTCGCGCTGGCCCTGCTCGCCGCCTACAGCCTCGTCACCGCGGGCGTGCTGCCCTCGCGGCAGGCGTACCTCAACGGGCTCGTCCCGAGCGACCGGCGCGCCACCGTGCTGTCGTTCGACTCGCTGGTCGCCTCCAGCGGCGGGGTCGCGCTCCAGCCGGCCCTCGGCCGCGCGGCGGACGTGTGGGGCTACCCGAACTCGTTCGTCCTCGCGGGCCTGCTACAGCTCGTGGCGCTGCCGTTCCTGCTGGCCGCCCGCCGCCGCGAGACGCCGCCCGGGGCGAGCACCGGGGCGGATCAGCCGGTGACCGGGGCCGCCGGGTCGGTCACCGGGGGCAGGCTCGACCAGGGGAAGTTGATCCAGCGCTCGGTGTGCCGCCACACGTAGTCGCAGGTCACGGTCGAGCCGGGCTTCTCGTACAGCACGGCGCAGCGGACCTCGGCGACCCGGCCGGCGCAGAAGTCGCGCACGACCTCCAGCGTCGCGCCGGTGTCCGCCACGTCGTCGGCGATCAGGACCCGGGCCGCGGACAGGTCGGCGAGGTCCGGCCGGGGATCGAGGATCATGGGGGCGTCCAGGCGCTCGTCGACGCCGGTGTAGTACTGGACGTTGAGCATGTGGATGCTCTTGACGTCCAGGGCGTAGCTCAGCGCGCCGGCCACCAGCAGGCCGCCTCTCGCCACGCTCAGGACCAGATCCGGGCGGAAGCCGTCGTCGGCGATGGCCTGCGCCAGCTCGCGGGCCGCCCGGCCGAACGTCGGCCAGTCGAGCACTTCACGGTCCTGCTGCTCCATCTGGCGGAGCATACAGATCACGGGTGAACCCGCGGATCAGTGGTGAGCCCGGGTGGGAGCGTCGGGGTGCCGCGGGGCGGGCGCCAGGGTGACGACGTCCAGGGGCGCCGGCACGAGCGCGGTCTCCAGGCGGGAGGACTCGGCGGCCTGGGCCTGGGTCATCAGGTCGTCGCCGCCCTTGAGGGCGATCGCGCCGCCCGTCAGCGTGATCAGCAGCGCGCCCCAGGCCAGAGCCGGGGCCCGGCGGCGACGGGCGTGTCGTCGCCGGGGCGGCTGCTGCGGTGGGTTGAGGTTGACCGGGCTGACGTGGCGCGGGTGATACGTGGGTTGGGCGGGCCGCGGCGGGATCGTCGAGCGCCGCGGCGGGGCGGGCGGGATATAGGCGATGGGGATGACCCGGACGTACGGGCGAACGAGGGCCGGAGGCATGCAAGGAACGTAAGCCCCATCGGCCCTCGCCGATCCTGTTCGAGCCGGGTGAGCAGACGAATCACCCGGCTCCTCACCCGTGTCGCTCAGCCGAGCGCGCGGAACTCGTAGATGCGCGTCGCGGCGTCCGTGGTCTGGGTCGGCGTGCCGACCGTCAGGCGGACGTAGCGGCCCGACACCGCCACGGGGTGCGCGGTGTTCGCGGCCGTGTTGTTCGTGACCGTCACGGCCCTCGTCCACGTCGTGCCGTCCGTGGACACGTCGATCGTGAAGGCCTTCGTGTTCCAGTCCGCCGACTCGCCGCCGGCCTGGGCGTGGGCCACCTCGAAGCGGCTGATCGACCGCGTCGCGCCGAGGTCGACCTGCAGCGTCGCGTTCGCCGACACCGAGCAGTACTTGTCGCCGTTGCCACCGTTCACCGTGCCGTTGACCGCCTTCTCCGGGCCCTCGGCCGACGCACACGCGGCCGAGCCGGTCGCCGGGCGGTTGAGGGCCCAGTTGGTCAGGGCCGGGCCGTAGGCCTCGAGCTCGTAGATGCGCGTGGCATTGTCCGACGTCTGGGTCGGGGTCGTCACGTTGAGCCGGACGTAGCGCGCGGTCGTGGCCGGGATCTGGTGTGTCGTCACGGGATCCGCGTTGTTCGTGACCGTCACCGGGGTCGACCAGGTGCTGGCGTCCGTCGACGTCTGGATGGTGAAGGCCTTGGTGTTGTACGCCGCCTGCTCGCCGCCCGCCCCCGCGTGCTTGACCACGAAGCGGTTCAGCGTCTGCGCGGAGCCGAGGTCGACCTGCAGCCAGGCCGAGCCGCCGCCGGAGCAGAACTTGTCGGCGTTGCCCCCGGTCACGCTGCCGTTGACGGCCTTGTCCGGGCCCTCCGTCGTGGCGCACGCGGCCGAGCCGGTCGCGGCCTTGCCCTGGGCCAGGTTCGGCTGGGCGGCCGGCGGGGTGGTGTGGTTCGCCGACGGCGGCGTGTCGCCCGCGGCGGTCCCCCACGCACCCGGGGTACCGCTGACGCTGTAGTTGAGGGACGCGCCGTGGGCGATGTCGGCCTGGGACAGCCAGGTGCGGGTGAACGCGGTGCCGTTGAGCGTCGCGGTGCCGATGTAGCGGTTGGCGTCGGTTACGCCGGGCGCCGCGATGGTGATCGTGCCGCCCTGCTGAGACCCGAGCGTGCCCACGGTCACCTTGGCCGACGGGAACTGCGGGGTGCTGACGCCGTAGAAGTTCGCGCCGTTCATGAGCGGGTAGAGGCCCAGCGACGCGAAGACGTACCAGGCCGACATGGTGCCGAGGTCGTCGTTGCCGGTGACGCCGTTGGGCCCGTTGGCGAACAGCGTGTACGCGGCGCGCAGGACCGTCGCCGTCTTGTACGGCTGGCCGGTCCACAGGTAGGTGTAGGGCGCCAGGAGGTCCGGCTCGTTGTTCGGGTTGTAGGTCGTGAAGCTGTAGTAGTCGTAGGCGCCGTTGACCCAGGTGTTGTGCGCGGTGCCGGACGGGTCGCTCAGCAGGCTGTTGTAGGCGAAGAACTGGTCGAGCCGCGTGTTCGCCGCCGCCTTGCCGCCGAGCAGGCCCACGAGGCCGTCGGGGTCCTGCGGGACGAGCCACTGGTACTGGTACGCCCCGGCCTCGTGGAACGTGTGCGCGCCGTCGGTCGGCGAGTACGTGCCCGCGAACACCCCGTTGGCGTTGCGCGGCCGGAAGAACCCGATCGACGGGTCGAAGAGGTTGCGGTAGTTCTGGCCCCGCGCGGCGAGCACGTCCGCGTCGGCGGTGTGCCCGAGGGCCCGGGCCATGATGGACAGTGCCGAGTCGGCCGCCGCGTACTCCAATGTGGACGAGCTCGGGTACTGGCAGTCGTGGTCGAAGGAGTTGGTCGGGTTGCACGTGACGCCGGTCGGGACGTAGCCGAGCGCGGTGTAGTACGGGTTGCCGTTGCGGCCGTTGAGCCCGGTCGCCGCGGGCGGGGTGCCGAACGCGTTCTTGCGCAGCGCCGTGTAGAACTGCTCCTCGTAGCCGGACAGCAGCCCGCGCGACCACAGGTCGGCGAGGAACGGGGTGACCGGGTCGCCGGTCATCGTGTTCGTCTCGGTGTTGTCCAGCGCCCACCGGGGCAGCCAGCCGAGCTCGCGGTCGACGGCGAGCAGCGACAGCGCCGAGTCGCGGGCCACCTGCGGCTCCAGCAGCGCCACGAGCTGGTTCTGGGCGCGGTAGGTGTCCCACAGCGAGAACGTCTGGTACGGCGTGTAGCCGGACGCGGTGTGCACGGCGTTGTCGAAGCCGCGGTAGCTGCCGTCGACGTCGCCGGCCAGGTTCGGGTGCAGCAGGGAGTGGTACAGCGAGGTGTAGAAGGCCACCTGCCGGTCCGTCGTCCCGCCGTCGACCTCGGCCTTGTGCAGCTTGGCGTTCCAGGTGTCGTGGGCGGCCTGCCGTACCGTGTCGAAGTTGAAGCCCGCCGAGGAGGTCTCCGCGCTCAGGTTGGCCCGCGCGCCGGGCAGGCCGGTGTAGGAGAGCCCGACCTTCACCGTGACCGAGCGGTCGGAGCTGGTGTCGAAGCGCACCCAGCCGCCCTTGGCGCCGCTGCCCGACGAGGCCCGGGAGCCGCCCGTGAACGTGGAGCCCGACCATGTGCCGAACGACGCGAACGGCCGCGAGAACTGGGCGGTGAAATAGACCGTGTGGGCCGGCGAGGAACTGCAGAACCCGCCCACGGTCACGGATCCCTCGACGGTGTCGCTGCCCACGATCGACACGCTCGAATTGCTCGCGCCCTGGGTCTGGCCGCGCGCCTGGGCCGTGTTGAACAGCACGTTGGACTCGGTGCCGGCCGGGAACGTGTACCGCTGCCAGCCCGTGCGCAGCGTCGCGCTCAGCTCCGCGGTGACCCCGCTGGGCAGCCCGAGCCGGTAGTAGCCCGGCGTCGCCTGCTCCTGGCCGTGGTTGAGCCCCTGCCCGTAGGTGTTCGGGTCGTTGCTGTTCACCGCGCCCACGGTCGGCATGAGCGGCACCTCACCGGCGACGGGGCAGCCGACGCCGGACAGGTGCGTCTGGGAGAAGCCCCAGACCTTCGTGTGGTCGTAGTTGTAGCCGGTCCCCCACCCGGTGTCGGGGCTCACCTGCACCATCCCGAACGGCAGCGCCGCACCGGGGAACGTGTTGCCCTCCTTCTGCGTCCCGATCAGCGGGTTCACGAGACCAGTGAGGTCGGCGGGTACGGCGGCCCGGGCGGGCGCGCCGAGGGCGGTCACGGTGACGGCGGCGGCGCATGCCGCGGCCAGGACGTTGCAGAGCAGCCTTCTCACGTCGCTCCGATCGATGCACCGGCGAGGGGCCGCCGACCGCCGAATCGACGCTCGTGAAGGTTCTCCCATCCCAGGGAGATCTGTCAATACTTAACAATTACCCGTGCCGGGCCGGCACCGTGGTTCGGTGCCGGCCCTGGTCACACCGCCGATCAGACGAACTTGAACCAGTCGAGATCCAGGACGTCGGCCGAGTCGCCGACCTTCGTCACCGCGGTGATCGAGGTCGTGCCGGCGGGCAGGTTGCTGACGTTGAAGGAGATCTCCTTGTACGTCGTCCAGCTGCCGGTGCCCAGCAGGCCGGGCGCCGCGATGACCGGGCCGGTCGCCGAGCCCGCGTGGAACTCCAGCGTGAAGGCCTGGCTTGCGGGGCGGCCGGAGGAGTACCGGAACGTCACCATGTTCGGGTTGCGGCCGCCGAAGTTGACGCCGTCGTACTTCATCCAGTCGTTGTTGCTGGTGTAGCCGACCTCCTTGCCGCCGCTCGCGGTCGCGGTGGTCACGATCTGGGTGCCGCTCTGGCTGTTGTACGACTCCGCCTCGATCGTGGCGTAGGCGTTGCGGTTACCCGGGTTGGTCGGCGGGGTGCTCGTCGTCCCCCCGGTCGGACCGCCCGTGGTGGGCTGGGTCGTGCCGCCGCCCCAGTTGGCGCCGCGGCCGGCCAGGGTGCCGTTGACGAAGATCGAGTTCTGCAGCTCGCGCTTGAAGTTCGCCTTGATGTTGGCGTTGTCCTGGATGCGGCTGTTGCCCCAGTACCCGTCGGTGCAGTTCGGCGAGCCCGCGGTCGCGCCGGGCGGGCAGGCGAACTGCGTGATCGCCTCCCAGTTGCTGTTGATGTAGGCGGCCGCGCGCAGCACGTCGGTGTTGGCGTTGACGTAGGCGAAGTACTGGTCGAACCAGCTTCCGATCTTCGTCCAGTCGCCGCCCAGGGAGACCCGGTTGTTGACGTTCGTGCACGACGCGTCGAGGTTCGCGGTGCGGTACGCCTGCGGCGTCGCCTCCGAGATCATGGCCGGCTTGTTGTGCGAGCGGGCGAAGGCCAGCGACCGGTCGTAGAGCGACTTCGGGCTGCTGGTCGTCGGGGTGTCGCAGGCCCACTGGTACTGGCGGAAGTTGCCGTCCCAGTAGAACGTGCTCATGCCGATCCAGTCCACGACGTCGTCGCCGGGGTACCAGTCGGCGAGGTGGTTCGGGTTGCTGAAGTCGAACTTGTAGGTCGGGTCGCCGTCCTTGGGGTAGGTGGCGCTCTGCCAGACGGTGGCCACGTTCGCGGCGCCGAGGGCGTCGATGCGCTGCTTCACGACCCGGAAGGCCTGCTTGTAGAAGTCCGTGTTGTAGCAGTTCCACGGGCCGTCGAACTCGTAGCCGACCCGCAGGTACACGGAGCGGTTGGTGTTCTTCAGGTACGTGATGAGGTTGTCGAGGTTCTGGCGGTACTGCTGGCCCGGCGCACCGGCGATGTCGGCGTCCGGCCGGTTGATGATGGCGCGCAACGGCTGGTTGTTGCAGCCCGGTCCGTCGGCGAGGTAGAGCCCGACGGCGACGGCCGCGCCCGGGTACTGCGACAGAGTCTGGCCGAAGTCGGTGACGTTGCCGTTGAGGTTGCACGTTCCGGAGAGGCCGTTGCACACGCCGGGGGTGATGTTGGTGTACAGCGTGACGCCGCCCGGCCGCGGGAAGCTCGCGTCGGCGTCGAGGACCTCGGTCTTGTAGGCGGACAGGTCGGGGGTGTTCTGGCCGGCCAGGAACAGCACCTTGCCGTTGGCGGGGAGGTTGCGCCCGGCGACGGCGGAGGCCGGGAGCGCGTT
This sequence comes from Dactylosporangium sp. NPDC000244, assembly GCF_040300725.1. Taxonomy (NCBI): domain Bacteria; kingdom Bacillati; phylum Actinomycetota; class Actinomycetes; order Micromonosporales; family Micromonosporaceae; genus Dactylosporangium; species Dactylosporangium sp. NPDC000244. The sequence continues at coordinate 402,184 of NZ_JBEPEH010000001.1, read as the reverse complement.
GAGGATCGGCACGGAGAGGGCGGCGGCTACGGCCAGCCCGGCTCCGAGCAACACTCTCGTACGGGACATGGAGGGTGTGTGCCTTTCGTTTAAGCGTTGGCGAGACGCCAGGTTTGGTTGGACTGCGGACCGGTGCCGCACGTCCAGATCTCCAGGCGGGTTCCGTTCGTCGTTCCCCAACCGGTTGCGTCCAGGCACTTGCCGGACTGGGGGTTGAGCATGGTGCCGTTGGACTGCGTGATCCAGCGCTGCGCCCCGTTGCCCAGGCACGTCCACTGCTGGACCTTCACGCCGTCGGCGGTGCCGTTGCCGGTCACGTCGAGGCACTTGCCCAGGCCGTTGACCCACGCGTCACCGTTGCGCCGCCAGGTCTGCCCCGCGTTGCCGAGGCAGTCCCAGAGCTGCACCGCCGCCCCGTCGGCCGTGCTCACCCCGGCCACGTCCACGCAGCGGTTCGAGCCGACGCCGATGATGCGGTTGGCGGTCACCGGGTTGTTCGCACACGTCGTCACGAACGCGCGGTCCACGAGGCCCTGGCAGAAGCTCGCCTTCGCCGCCGGATACTGCGACAGCCGGCCGTCGACGAACCAGGTCGAGTTCACCGGGAAGTCGAAGCTGCCGTCGTTGACGCCGTCCCAGCCGTAGCGGAAGTCGAGGTCGATGTAGACGGCCGCCTTGATGACGTTGCTCAGGTCGTAGGAGCCCTGCAGGTTCGGGATCGGCCCGTTGTAGCTCATGAGCCCGAACAGGCGCTTGACCCACGTGTTGCCGCGGTCGGCCTCGAGGCCGGAGGTGTCCGAACCGTTGTCGGTGAAGTTCATCATCCCCGACTCCGACACGATCATCGGCTTCGCGTGGTCCTTGCTGAACTTCATCATCTTCAGCACGTTGCCGTCGTAGTCCCAGTTCTTCCACACGGCGGCCTGGTTGCCGTTGCTGTCGGTGCCGATGTAGGCATTGCGGCACTGCAGGGCGGCGGTGTCGTAGTTCTGCGGCGGGGTGCCGTTGTAGAGGTAGCCGTTGTCGTAGATCGGCAGGCACAGCTCGTGCGCGAACACGGACACGCCGACCCAGTCCACGACCCCGTCACCCGGGTACAGGGCCTCGTACTCGCCGCGGACCGGGTGGTAGACGTACGTGACGTTGTCCTGGCGCTTCGCCCCGTCGATGAGCTGACGGATCTTCGCGAACGCCCCCTTGTAGGACGCGCACGACGCGTCGGTGCAGTGGTAGAAGCTCGACACCTCGTAGTCGAGGCGCAGGAAGAACTTCGCGTTCGGGTACTGGTTGACGAACGCGATGAGCTGGTTGAACTGCGCCGCGTACTGCCCGGCCGCGAGCTCCGCGGTGACCTGGCGGGAGCGGGCGGCCTTGGCCTGCTCGTCGCCGCCGGTGAAGCCGGGCGGGTTGTCCTTCCAGGACACGCCGACCTGGATCATCCTGCCCTGCTGGGCCAGGAAGGTCGCGTAGTCCTTGTGGCCCTGGTTCACCCAGGTGCCGGACTTGACCTCGTAGTAGACCGAGCCGCCGCTGGGGGCGGCCCCGAACGATGTGTAGTCGTCCCACGCCGTTTTCGTGGACTGTCCCACGAACAACAGCCGTCCGTTCCCCGGCGCAAACGTCGAGGCGGTGGCGGCCGCCGGTACCGCTGCGGACAGCGGCACAATGAGCAGAAGGACGACGAGGAGGCGTCGTACCATGCCGGTACGCTACGAACGCGCCCGACAATTCCCGTAGCGTTTTCGAAAGACTTCTGAACGTTCCACGCGCCCCGTCGCGGCCCGATGACCTTGCGTAATACCTGCGCGCGGAGCCGGCCGGCCGTGCGGCTCAAGCCCGCGTCTCGCGCTCCAGTTCCTCGAGCTGTTCGATGAGGCTCTCGACCTTCGCGAGGTTGTCGGCGGCACCGGCTCCAACCGTCTGGAAGTCTCGCCGAGCGGCCTGCGCATACAGCAGTGCGTCGCCGATGCGGCCGTCCCGGGCCAGGGCGATCGCGACGTTCTCGCGACTCAGCCCGGCGCTGAAGGCGTCGCCGCTCGCCTCGCCGTAGTGGATGGACTGCTGATAATGCGGGATGGCCTCGGCGTACATGCCGGCGTGGGAGTAGACGTTGCCGAGCTGGGTGTGCACGATGTCGCGCAGTTCGATGGCATGGTGGGGCAGCAGGCCGAGCGCCTGCCGGTAGTAGTGTCCGGCCTCCTCGAGGTGCGTGGCGAGCGTCGCCGCGTCGGCGTTCTCGGCTCGCGCGATCTTGAACCGTTCGATGGCGAGCCGGCCGAGCTGGCTGATCACCGACGCGCGGTGCAGATCGTCCTGCGCATCGCCGGGTTCGAGGGCGCTGCGGAACCAGAATTCGGCACGATCCAGGTCTCGGCCGTCGGGTATGTCGATGTACGTCGTCCCGAGCAGGACCGCGGCGTTGGTCTGGTCGGCCCGCCGTTGCAGGCGGGTCAGCAGTTCGTGGGCGCGCAGGCAGTGATCGCGACATTCCGGGTCGCGCTGCAGAAACAGCACGCGGCCGATGCGAAGCTCCAGGACCGCGAGGTCCCGCAGGGCGTGCCGGTCGGCCGCGGAGTGCTCGGCGTCGGGCCGGCCCACGGCGTCGCGGCTTCGCTGTGCGATCAGGTCGAGCTGGGACTGCAGCAGACGGGTAGCCGTCGCGAACTCGCGGGCGCTCTCGGCCAGCGCCGCCCGATATCCGGTGTGCACCATCCACTCCGACTCCAGACCGGGCCGGGCTCTTCCCGCGGAGTCCGCGAACACGTCCGTGAGCTCGACGACCAGCCGCGCCCACTCCCGTCGCCGGCCGGTCCGGTCATACAGCAGATCAAGGCCTTGCATGCAGCCGATGAGGTCGGGCCATCGCTCCTCCGCCCAGGCGAGCGCGCGAGCGTGCAGCAGATTTCCCTCGTGCACCTGGGCCAGCCAGAATTCACTGGCACCGCCGCCGTTCTGCAGCACATGGCCGAAGTACCCCATGGCGCCGACGTACGCGGCGGTGGAGGTCGCCCGGCCGAACCGGCGAAGGAACCACGGCAGGGCCGGATGAATGCTGTAACAGCGCCGGCCGAGGGCGGTGAGCAGGCCGAGATCGGCCGCCCGGTCGAGCAGCGCGACCGCGGACTCCAGGGTCAGCCCGGGAATCTCCATGGCCTCGAGGACGTCGGCGAAGACGGTGTCGCGGAAGTGCTGCAGTGCGCTGAGCTGCTCCAGCTCCGCCTCCGTGAAGGCCTTCGCGAAGCCGTAGTTCAGCGACGCCGCCAGGGAGTGGGTGCGGCCCTCGGCCTCGTCGTCCTCCAGGTCGGCCTCGCCCGCGCGGAGTTGCTCCACGAAGGCCCGCAGGTCGGTCACGTTCTCGCGCAGGGCCTGGTTCACGGCGATCGTCACCGTCATCGGGTTGCCGGCCGTGTAGCGCAGCAGCGGCCGCCAGTCCGAGACGTCCGCGATGTCGTGGCCGTGGCGCTCGGCCAGGGCCTTGGTCAGCTGGATCATCTCCCGCATCGGCATCGCGGGCAGCCGGACGCGGCGCGGCAGCGTGTCGCCCAGCCAGGCTCGCTCGTCGCGGCGGGACGTCAGCAGGGCCCGGCCCCGCGTCGCGGCCAGGTCGCGCAGGAAGTCGGCCAGCTCCACCTGCTCCGGCGCGGTCCAGGCCGACTCCGTGCCGGCCGGGAAGCCCGCCACCGGCTCCACGTTGTCCCAGATCCACAGGGCCGGCACCTGGCGCATGACCTGCAGGGCCAGGTCGCGGCGCACGGCGTCGTCGTTGATGGCGTTCCACTCGATGCCGTTGGCCGCGAGCAGCGGGCCGAACACCATGCCCCAGTCGCTGAGCAGCGACGACAGCGGCTTGTAGTGCTCCAGCGACGAGAAGACCACCGGGCCGCCGCCGAGGCCGCCGGTCTGGGCGTACCACCGGGCGAACTCGGCCGCCGTCGTGGTCTTGCCGCTGCCCGCGTAGCCGTGCAGCAGGACGATCCGGTGGCGGTCGAAGGCGCGGTCGAGGGCCAGCAGGGTCTCGTCGCGGCCGAAGAAACCCGCGTCCGGGCGCCTCGGCAGGCCGTCGGCGCCGGCCGTACGCTCCAGCGACACCCTGATGGCGGTGCCCTGGGCGCCGGTCAGGACCGGCAGGGCCGAGGACTCGTACACGACCGGCACGGACCAGTCCTGCAGGGGGCGGGGCTCGTCGGTGATGACGCGGCCGGGGCTGGCCCACAGGTGCTTGCGGCCCGCCGTCACCGCGGAGCCGAGCGGGCGGCCGGCCAGCAGGGCGGAGTACACGTCGGCGACGAACTGGGCGGCCGTCACCACGTACACGTTGTAGCGCATCGCCACGACGCCGCCCACGCCCTGCTCCGCCACCTCCAGGGCCAGGGAGCCGTAGGCGCGCACGCGCCCGTGCGGGTCGCCGTCGCCGGTCTGGGGCTCGTCCGGGGCCTCGGTGTACGCCGACCGGCACGCGTTCAGCAGCAGCACGCCGACGCCGGTGCGGGCCAGCAGGGCGCCGAGCGCCGAGCCGCCCACGAGGGACTGGTTGGACGGGTGGTCCGGGTCCTCGAAGAGCAGGTAGCCGTGCGGGCCGGCGGGCGCGCCGCCGGGCGTCGAGAACCGGTTGCTGTTCAGGCCGCCGACCGCGCCGTCGGCCAGCTCGGCGGCGTCGACGTAGGCGCCGTGGCCGTCGAAGTGGACCGCGTGGTACGGGCGGCCCTCCCGGTCGGCCGCCTCCAGGACCGCGGTCAGCTGCTCGAAGGTCGGCGGGCGCAGCACGTGCACGTCCAGCACGTCGGTGGCGCCCTCGCCCAGGCGGATCAGGTGGCTGGCCACCGAGCGGAACGGGACGTCGGCGCCGCGGGCCGGGCGGCAGATCACGAGCAGCAGGCGCAGGCGGTCCGCGGTGGCGGGCGGACGCGGGCGCACGGCGGCGCCGCGATGGACCCGCACGAACGATTCCACCTGTACCGCCAGATGCTGCCCCGTCTTCGGATCGCGCAGCAGCTCCCAAGGCAGGGTCGCGGCCCCCTCCAGATCGGCGGCGATCTCCACGCGGACCTGGCCGAGCCGGTTGCGGATGCCGGCCCACGCCTCGCGGGCGTTCTGCGAGGCGAAGATCTTCTCGAAGAGCTCGGTGCCGAGCTCGGTCATCCGCTGCTCGACCCGCGCCGCGATCGTCGGGGCCGGGTCCAGCGGGTACTCGAGGTAGTCCTCGAGGTACCAGCGCAGATCCTCGCGGTCCGAGGCGGTCATCTCGAAGGCGAAGTCGCTCGTGCCCTCGGCGACGCCGTCGCTGACCGCGACCCGGTACCGGCCGTCGGGCAGGACGGACTGCTGCAGGTGCAGAACCACGGCCACCATGAGCAACAACTCGAACACCACGGCGCGACAGAGACAACCGCCAATCGGACAAAGCCGTCAACCGAGCATCCGTTGCGTACCGGCTCGGCGGCGCGGAAGCATGGCCCGGTGAAGCTGCAGCCCGCCAAGTACCAATGCGCCGACGACGGCACCGACCTGACCGCGCTGGTGCGGGAGGCGCTCGAGGAGCGCACGCCGGCCTCGTTCGGCGGGCGGGACTTCCGGGTCATCGTCACCTGCCCGGGCGGGGCCGAGGCCCACCAGGTCGGCTGCACCGGCAAACGGCTGTGAGCACGGCCAGGAGCACCCCCGTCAGCGCCGGGGACCGGCTCTGGCTGGCCGCGGCCGAGGAGCTGACGCCGGCCAGGTCGCTGGCCCGCATCGACGAGCGGGCCAAGCAGGTCGTGACCTCCGTGAGCCTCGTCGGCACGCTCGTCACCGGGGCCGGGCTCGTCGCCGGCACCCGGTACGACCAGGGCGGCTGGGGCCGTGGCCTGGCGATCGCCGCCGTCGGCGCCGCCGTCCTGGCCGTCGTGACGGCGCTCGGGCTGCTGCTGATGCGCCCGCCGAGGCTCGGCGTCGCACTGCAGGACGTGGCCGAGGTCCGCCGCATCTACCTCGGGCAGTTCCAGCGGGCCTACGTCGCCGTCGCCGCGGGCGCCCTGCTGCTGCTCGCGCTGCTCCTGGCCGGGGCCGCGGCCGTCGTCGTCCTCGCCGGCGGGCCGCGCGCGGCCGGGCCCGAGCTGTCGGTGACCGTCACCGGCACCGGGGCCGACACCCGCGTCGCCGTGCGGGCGGAGCTGCACGAGGTCGCCGCCGGCGCGACCGTGCGGGCGGAGGTGACCGGGGTGCCGAGCGCCGGGGCCAGGGTCGTGCTCGGCCGGCAGGTCATCGTGACGCGCGGCGCCGGCCCGGTCACGCTCGTCCTCGACGCCGTCCCGGCCGGCGGCTACGCGGCGGTCGAGGTGCTCGTCGCGGCACCCGGCCGCACCTGTACCGCAACCATCGGGCCTGACGCCACCCCGAAGGCAGCCTGCATAATGTGAGCCGCTCACACATACGGGGGACAAAGCGATGAAGACAACGATCCGGGCCGCCATCTCCGTGGTGCTGCTCGCCGGGTTCTACCTGCTGGCCGTCGCGCTCATCGGCGGGCTCGGCTGGGCCACCGTCTGGCTGTGGACCGAGCACCCCGGCGCGGCCGCCGGCAAGCTCGCGTTCCTCACCATCGCGGTCGCGGCCGGGCTCGTGGTCGCGTTCTGGAAGATCCTGACCGCCAAGCCCGGCGAGCCCGAGGGGCTGGCACTCGCGCCGCACGAGGCCCGCGGGCTCTGGGACACCGCGCACGAGCTCGCGCACCAGGTCGGCACCCGGGCGCCCGACGAGATCCGGCTCATCCCGGAGGTCAACGCCGCGGTCGCCGAGCAGACGCGCTTCCTCGGACTGGCCGGGGGCCGCCGGATCATGTACGTCGGCCTGCCGCTCCTGCAGGCCTTCACCGTCGCCCAGCTGCGCTCGGTCCTCGCGCACGAGCTGGGCCACTACTCCGGCAGCCACACCAAGCTCGGCGCCCTGGCCCACCGGGGCCGGATGGCGATCGTGCAGACCATCAGGCAGGTCGGGCCGAGCAGCCTCGCCGGGTTCGTGTTCCGCACCTACGCGCGGCTCTACATCCTCGTCGAGCAGGCGGTGAGCCGGCGCATGGAGTACGAGGCCGACGAGTTCTCCGTGCGGATCGCGGGCCGGACGGCCGCCGTGAGCGCGATGCGCGACCTCGCGGTCGTGGACTCCGCGTGGAACTTCTTCGTCGGGCGGTACGTCACCATCGGCTGGGACGCCAAGCTCGCCCCCCGCGACGTCTTCGGCGGATTCGCCCAGCTGCTGCAGGGGCGCTCCGGCGAGCTGGCCAAGCTGCGCGACTCCGCCCCGCCGGAGGAGAAGTCGCGCTGGGACTCCCACCCGCCGATCGCCGACCGCATCACCGCCATGCAGGCCATGCCCGACCCCGGGGTCGCCACGGACGATCGCCCCGCCGCGGTGCTGCTCGCCGACCCGGCCACGCTCGCCCAGCGGCTCCAGCAGGCCGCGCTGAACATCGAGGACAAGACGCTGCTGCCGTGGGACGAGCTCACCGACGCGGCCATCGCGGCCCGCGCGCAGCGCGACGTCGACACGCTGTTCCGCGCCGCGGCCCGGATGGGCGGCGCGCCGCAGGGCGACCTCGCGCTGGTGCTGCACATCCTCGAGCGCGGCGGGGCGGCCGACCTCGGCCGAGCCGTCGAGCCGCACGGCAGCCCGCGGGAGCAGCACGAGATCCTCGTCGACCGGATCGACTCCGCGATCGGGCTCGCCGCCCGCGCCGGGGGCCTGGGACGCTGGAAGCACTCGTGGACCACCGGCGCCACCTTCGCCCGCCCCGACGGCACCGAGGTGCCGACGATGGAGATCTCCCGGCTCGCCACCGCCCCGGAGACGATGGCCGAGGCCCGCCGGCGGCTGGCCGAGTTCGGCGTCGACGTGGCCGCGGTCCGGCAGCTCTCGGCCGTCGCCACCGCGGACGGGGCCGAGGTCCTCGGCGGCATCGCGAACATGAACGCGCCCGGCAAGCTGCACTTCGACGTGCTGCTGCTGACCAACGGCCTGCTGCTCGTGCCGGGCCCGAAGTCCACCGACAACGGCAAGCAGCGGCTCGCGCAGATCCTGCAGTCGGCGCCGGTCGCGCAGCTGGCCCGGCAGCACCGGTTCGTGGCCTACGAGGACGTGCGCTCCGCCGAGATCCTCAAGAACGTGCCGATCAAGGTGCGCCTGACCATGCACAGCGGCGACGTCCTGGAGCTGGCCGAAACCTGGACCGGGGAGTCGCTGGACAAGAACGACCGGGAGCTGCTCGCCGCCGCTCTGAACCCGTACGTGACCGTCACCTCGGAAAAGAGGTCCTGATCACGACGCCGTCGAGGTCCTCGCCGCGGCGACCGGAGTAGGCCCGGGTCACGGTCGTCGTGTGTGACGCCACCCGGCTGGACTTGAGCTTTGATGGACCCTCGATCTCGGCCGATGGTCCGCGGGCGCCGGCGCGCCCGCAACGGAGCAGCGTGGTCCGGACCGCGGGCGGTCAAGGGGCATTGGGCGCGGTCCGTGGGTTTCGTGCCGGGTCCGTCGTGGTCATCATTCGGTGGTCCCGGTCCGGGGGCGCCTGCCGCGAAAAAACAGGCTGCCGGCCGCGGCGCCTATGGTGGCATTCATGCGTCAACGCGTCGCGACCGTGGCGGGTCTCATCGTCGGGGTGGCCTTCCTGGGGCTCGGCGTGCTGTGGCTGCTCGCGTTCGTGCCCGGCGTCGGCGTCGGCGGCCGGGTCGCCACGACGGAATGTGGCACCGGACTGCCGCGTCACGGTCCGACGTGCTGGGGGGACTTCGTCCCTGGCGGTGGTGGTTCGCCGCGGCCGGTGACCATCGACGGCGTCGACGAGGAGGGCGTGACCGTCCCCGCGGTCATGTACCCGTGGGCCCCCGACCAGGCATTTCGCCCTCCGGGTGCGCTCGCCGCGCTCGGGTGGACGGGCGTGGCCCTCGCCGGGGCGGCCGTCCTCACCGTCACGGTCACTCGCCTGGTCCGCGTCCGGCGGCGCTGAGCACCGTTTTCGCCGATCGTCCGGCACGGCACCACACGGTCCGCTTGAATAGGGGGCAATACGACCCCAAAGGTGCAGAATGTACCGATCACGTGTCAGCGTGCCTGTGCTCGTCGCGCTGACGAGCCTTGTTGTTCTCTCGTCGTCGCTGTTCGGCGGGCGGCCGGCGTTCGCCGAGCAGGCCGTGGACAGCGTGCTGGTCACCGGTACCGGCGAAGTCTCGGGCGAGCCCGACACGCTCACCGCCGACCTCGCGGTCGAGACCAGTGCGTCCGCGGTCGACGAAGCCCTCGACCGCGCCAACGCCGCGGCCACCCGGATGCGGGACGCGCTGGTGCGCGCGGGGCTGACCAGAGCCGACCTCCAGACGTCGAACGTCACGGTCAGTTCGCAGCGCAACGACGACGGCGGCGTCACCGGCTACACCGTCGGTCAGGGGATCACCGCGACGATCCGGGACCTGCCGCGGGCCGGGGCCGTCATGTCCGAGGCCATCGCGGCGGGCGGCGACGCCGCGCGGCTGAACGGGGTGCGGTACGCCATCGAGGACGACACGGCGCTGCTCACCGAGGCCCGCAAGCAGGCCTTCGCCGATGCCCGGGCGAGGGCCGAACTGTATGCCCGTGAGGCCGGCCGGCCCCTCGGCCGGGTCATCAGGCTGAGCGAGGTGCCGGCCGGCGACGTGATTCCGGGTGGCCGGGACTACCGGGCAGGGGCGGGCGCACCGATGCCGATCGAACCGGGGCGGCAGCGGCTGACCGCGACCGTCACGGTGGAATGGGCCCTCGAACCGGCATCGGTGTGAGCACGCTCAGTCGGACGGGATCAGCCCCACCGAGGCGCGCAGCGAGCCGTCCATCTCGAGCGGCACCGATTCGTGCTCGTGCGTCACCAGCCAGCGCCCGTCGATGCGGCGCAGCCCCAGGGTCACCCGGAACCACATGCTGAAGCCCTCGGTCGAGCCGCGCGGCACCGCGGACAGGCGGTCGAGGCTGGTCGCGAACGCCACGTCGCCGTCCGCGGTGATCTCCAGCCGCGTGACCTCGCGGCGCGGCGGCACCTCGAAGGTGGCCATCCACGACTCCAGCGGGGCCGGGTCCCGGCCGTCGCCGGGCTGGCGCAGCGGCGGGGCCAGGGTGTACTCGACGAAGCTGGACGCGTAGTACGCCATGATCGCCCTGGCGTCACCGGTCTCCAGCAGCGCGGCTTTGCGTTCGATGACGTGTCGGATCTCATCCATGACAGGTCCTGCCTTTCACTTGTTGCCGAAATGTCGAAACCGGCGGCCCCGGTTTCGACATCCGGGCAGGAGCGAAGGAGAGCAACGATGAAGTACGTCATCCTGATCCAGTCGAACCCGCAGTCCCTGGCGGTCTGGGAGACGCTGACCGATCAGCAGCGCACCGACTTCGGCCTCGGTCACCTGCGGCTGACCGAGGAGATGCGCGAGGCCGGGGTGCTGGTGGTCAGCGAGGGACTCGGCGACCCGGCCCTGGCCACCCAGGTCTCGGTGCGCGACGGCCGGACGATCACCTGCGACGGCCCGTACGCCGAGTCCAAGGAGCACCTGGCCGGCTTCTACCTGATCGACGTCGCCGACCTCGACGAGGCGGTCGCCTGGGCCGCGAAGGCGCCGGACGCCGCGTACACCCGGGTCGAGGTGCGCCCGGTCCTCGACATGAGCACCTGGGACCTGTGACCGCACTGCCGGACCTGCTGCGCGAGTGCGCGCCGCGGGTCCTGGTCGCGGTGGTGCGCCGCTACGGCGACTTCGAAGCCTGTGAGGATGCGGTACAGGAGGCGCTGATCGCGGCCGCCGTGCAGTGGCCGCGGACCGGAGTCCCGCAGCAGCCGCTGCACTGGCTGATCACCGTCGCGGGCCGCCGGCGGGTGGAACTGCTGCGCAACGAGACGGCCCGGCGGCGGCGCGAGGAGACGGTCCGGTACGAGCCCACGCCGCAGGTCCGCGGAGACGACGAGCTGGCGTTGCTGCTGCTCTGCTGCCATCCCGCGCTCACCGTGCCGGCGCAGGTCACGCTCACCCTGCGCGCGGTCGGCGGGCTGAGCACCGCGGAGATCGCCCGGGCCCTGCTGCTGCCCGAGGCCACCGTCGGCCAGCGGATCAGCCGGGCCAAGCAGCGCATCCGCGACACCGGCACACAGTTCGAGATGCCCGCGCCGGACGCGCTCGGCGAGCGTCTCACCGCGGTCCGCCACGTGCTCTACCTGATCTTCAACGAGGGGTACACGGCCAGCTCCGGCGATGCCCTGAACCGGGTGGAGCTGTCCGGGGAGGCGATCCGGCTCACCCGGCAGCTGCACCGGCTGCTGCCGGGCGACGGAGAGGTGGCCGGGCTGCTCGCGTTGATGCTGCTCACCGACGCGCGCCGGCCCGCGCGAACCCTTCCGGACGGCAACCTGGTCCCGCTCACCGAGCAGGACCGCAGCCGCTGGGACGCGGCCGCGATCGCCGAGGGCACCGCGCTCATCACCCACGCGCTGCGATGCGCGCCGATCGGCCCGTTGCAGCTCCAGGCCGCGATCGCGGCGGTGCACGACGAGGCGGCGCGCGCCGAGGACACCGACTGGCCGCAGATCCTCGCCCTGTACGGGATGCTGTCCGCGCTCGCCCCCAGCCCGATGGTCACCCTCAACCGCGTCGTGGCGCGGGCCATGGTCGACGGTCCGCGGGCCGGGCTCGCCGCGCTCGACCGGGCCGCGGAGGATCCGCTGCTGGCCCGGCACCACCGCACCGCCGCGGTGCGAGCCCACCTGCTGGAGCTGGCCGGTGACCGGGCCGCGGCGCAGGAACAGTACCGGCTGGCGGCGCGGCTCACGCTCAGCCGGCCCGAGCAGCGCTACCTGGAGTCGCGGGCCGCACGCCTGCCATGAACGGCGTCCAATCCTCGCCCTCTACGGGCGAACCTCCTATGGTGATCCTGCGGGTCAACACCCGGTGCCGCCGGAACGTCCGAGCCGGCTTCCTGCCGAGCCCCGGCCGCCCGGCGGATCGGAAGCGGACCGGGACAGGTTCACGGGTTCGGGGTGCGATTCCTCGGCGGTCCACGTGCTCTATACGTCTGCTGGTGGTGTGGATCTCGTCGGGCGCGACGACGAGATCGCGGTACTGCGTGCGTTCCTCGACGCAGCAGCGGGTTCCGGTGGCCCTTTGCTGCTGGTTGGCGAGCCGGGCGTCGGGAAGACGGCCTTGTTGCGGGCCGCCGCCGATGACGCCGCAGCGGGCCGGATGCGGGTTCTGGCAGCGTCGGGTACCCCGTTCGAGGCCGAGCACAGCTTCTCCTGCCTGCACCAGCTGCTGCACCCCATGGCCGATGATCCCGGCCGGCTGGGCGGGGCCCACCGGCGGGCGCTGCAGGTTGCCCTGGGCATCCGCGAAGGTGCTCCGCCGAGCCTGCTGATGATCGCCAACGCGGCCCTCGAACTGTTGCAACGCGCGGCCACGGCAGGCCCTGTCCTGCTGATCATTGATGACCTGCAGTGGCTCGATCACGCGAGCGCCATGGTGCTGGCGATCGTGGCTCGCCGGCTGCCGCGCCGGGCCGGGCTGCTGGCCGCCTATCGGTACGGGCAGGAGACCTTCTTCGACCGGGCCGGCCTGCCGGAGCACGAGATCGGGCCGCTGGACGACGAGGCGGCAGCGGTGCTGGTCACGCAGCGCTTTCCGGCCCTGGTTCCCCGCGTACGGACGCGCCTGCTCGCCGAGGCGCAGGGCAATCCGCTGGCATTGCTGGAGCTGCCGCTGGCGCTCACCGACCGCCAGCAGTCCGGTCTCGGATCGCTGCCGGACGTACTTCCGCTCAACCGTCGCCTCCAAGCGGCGTTCGAATCACGGATCAGCGGCCTGCCCGCGCCGGCCCGACGCCTGCTCCTGCTCGCGGCGCTGGACGGTGGTGGCCGGCTGAGCAGCATCGTCACCGGAGAACCGGACCTGGCGGCGCTGGCCGCCGCCGAGCGGGCGGGCCTGGTCCACGTCGACGAACGCGCCGGCCGCCTGGCATTCCACCATCCGCTGACCAGGTCGGCCGTGGTTGAAGGGTCCACGGTCGGCGAGCGCATGCGGGCACACGCCGAGCTGGCCGCCGGAATGGCCGACCGGCCGGAACGGGCCGCATGGCACCTGGCTCAGGCAACCACCGGGCCGGACGAGACGGTGGCCCACCGGCTCGAGGATGCCGCGTACACGATACGCAGCCGTGGCGACGCCGCCGGCGCGGTCACCACCCTGCTACGCGCCGCCGACCTGAGCCCGGCCGGCGCCGACCGCAGTCGCCGGCTCGCCGAAGCGGCCTACTTCGGTGCCGTCGTCACCGGTGACCTCCGCCAGGTGCCGAGGCTGCTGGCAGATGCCCGGCCGGGCCCGGGTGAGCAATCGCTGGCTTCCGCGGTCGCCGCGGCGCATCATCTGCTGCTCAGCGGGGAGGGAGACATCGACACCGCGCATCGGCTGCTGTCCGGCGCCATCGAGATGCAGCCGCTGCCGTACGACGGGGGCAACCCCACGATGGTCGAGGCCCTCTACACGCTCGGCTGGGTGTGCTACTTCGGGGGACAACCGCAGCTGTGGGAGCCGTTTCACGCCGCGCTGGCCAGGCTGTCGCCGGCGGTGCCCGAGCTGCTCGTCCTGCTGGCCGGCACGTTCGACGACCCAGCCCGCACGGCGGCGCCACTGCTCGACCGGCTCGACACCGCGGTCGCCGGTCTGAGCACGCAGGCCGACGCGGTATGGAGCATCCGGGTCGGTCTGGCCGCGATGTTCCTGGACCGGCTGACACCGTGCCGTACGGCGCTGACCGCGATCCTCGGCGACGACCGCGGCCCGGGGGTCGCCCTGACGCTGCACGCCCGTTCCTTGCTCGGACTTGACCAGTTGATGACCGGCGAGTGGGAGCAGACGCGGCGCATCGCCGAGGAACACGTCGAGCTGTGCCGCACCCACGACTATCGGCTCCTGGAATGCATCGGCCTGTACCTGCTGGCGATGCTGGCCGCCGCGGAGGGCGACTACGACCAGGTGCGGCAGCTGACCGATCGGATGACGATCTGGGCCACGCCGCGGCGGGCCGGTCTCGTCCTGCGGATCGCCGGGCAGGCGAAGTTGCTGGACACACTGGGCCGCGCCGACTACGAGCGGGCATACCAGCACGCCGTCGCGATCGCCCCCATCGGGCGGCTGGCGTCGCACGTCCCGCACAGCCTATGGGTGATCATGGATGTCGTCGAGGCAGCGATGCGCACCGGCCGCATCGCCGAGGCCCGGGCTCATGTGGCCGCGGCCCGCGCCTGCGGTGTCGCCGCGATGTCCCCGCGGCTGGCCATGACCGTCGATGCGGCAAGCGCGCTCGTCGCGCCGGACGACGAGGCGCCGGCGCTGTTCGACTCCGCTCTTGCCGTCAGCGGCGGCCGGCGCTGGCCCTTCGAACGCGCCCGGATCCTGCTCGCCTACGGCGAACGGCTGCGCCGGGTCAAGGCCAACAGCGCGGCCCGCGAACACCTTGCGGCCGCGCTGGAGACCTTCGACAGGCTCGGGGCCCGCCCGTGGGTGACGCGCGCCTCGGCGGAACTGCGCGCGACCGGCCAGACCATCGGCGGCCTGCCGGCCGCTGGGCCGGACGCGCTGACACCTCAGCAACGGCAGATCGCCGAGCTCGCCGCCGCCGGGCTGACGAACAAGCAGATCGGCGAGAAGCTGTTCCTCTCGCCGCGGACCGTCGGCACGCACCTGTACCAGATCTTTCCGAAGCTCGGCATCACGTCGCGGGCGGCGTTGCGCGACGCACTGGCGAGACCAGTCAATTGACGTAATCGAACGCCGCGACCGGCCGCCTACCGTCGTGCTCATTCGCACCGGTCCACCACGCGAGGAGTGAACGTCGTGAGTGCTGTTACCAACGTCGTGCTGGTGCACGGCGGTTTCGTCGACGGATCCGGCTGGCAGCCGGTCTACGACCTGCTCAAGCAGGACGGATACCGGGTCAGCGTCGTGCAGAACCCCACCCTGTCGCTGCAGGGCGACGCCGAGGCAACCCGCATGGTCCTCGACCGGCAGGACGGCCCCACGGTCCTCGTCGGTCATTCGTACGGCGGTGCCGTGATCAGCGAGGCGGGCACCCACCCGAACGTGGCCGCGCTCGTCTACATCGCCGCGTTCGCGCCCGACAAGGGCGAATCGGTGAACACCCTGATCGCCGACCCGCCGCCGGGAGCCCCGGTCCCGCCGATCCTGCCTCCCGTCGATGGGTTTCTCTTCCTCGACCGTGACAAGTTCCACGCCTCCTTCGCCGGCGACCTCCCGGCAGCCCAGGCCCAGTTCCTGGCCGACGCCCAGGTCCCCTGGGGCGTCGACGCCCTCGCCGGCGCCGTCAACGAACCCGCTTGGCGCAGCAAGCCGAGCTGGTACCTGGTCGCCACCGACGACCGCATGATCCCGCCACCGGCCCAGCGCGCGATGTCCGAACGCGCCGGCTGCACCGTCGTCGAGGTGGCCGGCAGCCACGCCGTCTACGTCTCCCAGCCCGCTGCGGTGGCCGACCTGATCAAGCAGGCCGCCCGCTGACCGCCTGCGGGCGCACAGCCTGCGGGGCGCGGTCGATCACGCAGTGCCGGGAGTGAGTGTCTTCATGGTGACGTAGCTGGTCACCATGGCCACGCCGGGCAGGCCGGCCAACCGGTTGGCGTGGAAGTCCTCGTAGGCGGGCAGGTCGGCGACCTCGACCTGGAGCAGGTAGTCGTAGTTGCCGGTGACATGGTGGCTGTGCACCACCTCGGGCAGCCGGGTGACCGCACGCTCGAACGCGACCACATCGGCGCGCGCGTGCCGCACCAGCCGGACGCCGGCGAACACCCGCAGGCCGCGGCCGACGGCGGCGGGATCGACCAGTGCCCGGTAGCCGCGGATCACCCCGGTCTCCTCCAGCCGGCGCACGCGCCGCAGGCACGGCGACGGCGACAGGCCGACCCGGGCGGCGAGTTCGGCGTTGCTGATCCGGCCGTGCTGTTCCAGCACGGCCAGAATCGCCCGGTCGACCTCGTCCATGGTGGCAGATTATTGCCGTGCCACCGCAGGTAGCACAATCACGTGCCGCGAACCGGGCGCAACTTGCTGCCAAAGTTGCCCGGACTCGTGGGCGTCGGCGCTGCGGCCGGTCATGCTCCATGGCGTCACATCCGGCGGTCCACGGAGGGGGAATCCATGTCGGGCAGCAGTACGATCGCCATTCACGCCGACCGCGGCGTCCAGGCCGGCCGCGCCGTCGCACCACCCATCTACCAGACGGCGGCGTTCTGGGCCGAGGACGCGGAGCAGTTCGCGCGGGCCGCCGTCCACCCGCGCGGCCACGGCTTCTACACCCGCTACGGCAACCCGAACCACGCGCAGGTCGCGGCCGTGGTCGCGGAGCTGGAGCACACCGAGGCGGCCATGGTCACCGCGTCCGGCATGGCCGCCCTCACCACCGCCGTACTGGCCCTGGTGTCCGCCGGTGACCACGTGATCGGGCAGCGCTCGACCTACGGCGGCACGGCGGCGGTGCTGCTGAACCTGTTGCCGCGGCTGGGCGTGTCGATCACGCAGGTGGACCAGACCGACGCGGAGGCGTTCGAGCGTGCGCTGACCCCGCAGACCCGCCTGATCCTGGTGGAATCGCCGAGCAACCCGCTGCTGCAGGTCACCGACCTGCGCGCCGTCGCGGACCTGGCCCGCGCGCACGGCGTGCTGACGATGGCGGACAACACCTTCGCCACCGCGGTCAACCAGCGGCCGGCGGACTTCGGCATCGATCTGGTCTGGCACAGCGCGACCAAGTACCTCAACGGCCACAGCGACGTGTCCGCCGGGGTGGTGGCCGGACCGGCCGAGACCCTGAACCGGATCTGGGACGTCGCCGTGCTCACCGGTGCCGTGCTCGGCCCGTTCGACGCGTGGCTGCTGCTGCGCGGCCTCCGCACGCTGCCGCTGCGGATGGCCCGGCACAACGCCAACGGTCAGGCCCTGGCCGAGGCGTTGCACGACCACCCGGCGGTGGCCCGGGTGCACTACCCCGGCCTGACGACGCACCCACAGCACGCGTTGGCGGCCAGCCAGATGAGCGGATTCGGCGGGGTGCTCGGGATCGAGCTCGCCGGCGGTTTCGAGGCGGCCGACAGCTTCCTCGGCCGGCTGCGCTACGCCCGCCGGTCGGCCAGCCTCGGCGGCGTGGAGTCGCTCGCCGTGCATCCGGCCTCGATGTGGCGCGGAATGCTCAGCGAGGAGCAGCTTGCCGGCTCGGGGGTGGCGCCGGGCCTGGTCCGGTTGGCCGCCGGCACGGAGGACACGGCCGACCTGGTCGCCGACGCGCTCGCCGCGGCCGACGCGGTGCTCGCCGCGGACCCGGCGACGGTGTCGGGACCCACCCGATGAGGACCCTGCTCACCGGCGGCACGGTGGTCGGCATGGACCCGGCCGTCGGCGATCTCGGCCGCGGCGACGTCCTCATCGAGGACGGCGTGATCGTCGAGGTGGCCGAGCGGATCGACGTCACCGACGCCGAGGTGATCGACGCGACCGACCGCATCGTGCTTCCCGGCTTCGTCGACACCCACCGGCACACCTGGCAGACGGCGTTCCGCAGCATCGGCGCGGACTGGACGTTCGCCGAGTACCTGGCGGCGGTACACGGCACGTTGAAGCCCCACTACCGGCCCGAGGACGTCTACCTGGGCAACCTGCTCGGCCGGCTGGAGGCGCTGCACTCCGGCGTCACCACGATGCTGGACTGGTTCCACTGCGTGCAGAGCCCCGCACACGCCGACGCCGCCGTCGCGGCGCTGCGGGACGCGCCCGGACGGTCGGTCTTCTGCTACGGCGCCGGGTTCCGCACCGACGACCCGATCGACGCCGAGGTGCGGCGGGTCCGCTCGGCGGTGCCCGGAGACGGCCTGCTCACCATGGCGCTCGGGCTCCGCGGGCCCGAGATGACCACCATGGACATCGTCGCCGACGACCTGCGACTGGCCGCCGAGCTCGGGCTCCGGACCAGCGTGCACATCGAGACCGGCGGCGCCGGCGGCCGCCCGATCGCCGGGCTCCGCGACCACGGCCTGCTGTTCGACACCACCACCTTCGTGCACGCCAACGGGATCAGCGACGAGCAGCTGCGGATGCTCGCCGACGCCGGCAGCTCGGTGTCGATCAGCCCGGATGTCGAGCTGAAGATGGGCATCGGCTGGCCGGAGACCGGCCGGATGCTCGCCGCCGGCCTGCGCCCGACGCTGTCCACCGACGACTGCCCGTCGGCCGGCGGCGACATGTTCGCCACCATGCGGACCGCATTCGTGGTGCAGCGCGGCCTCGACGGCGGCCTGCGCTCGCGCGACGTGCTGGAGTTCGCCACCGTCGACGGTGCCCGGGCGTGCGGGCTCGCCGCCCGGACGGGCAGCATCACACCCGGCAAGGACGCCGACCTGATCCTGCTGCGCGCCGACGACCTGACGGTGTTCCCGGCCGGCAACCCGGTGGGCGCGATCGTGGCCGCTGGTCATCCCGGCCTGGTCGACACGGTGCTCGTCGCCGGCCGCGTGGTCAAGCGCGACGGCGCGCTGGTGAACGTGGACCTGCCGGCGCTGCGGGCCCGGCTGCTCGAATCACGCGACCGTATCGCGTCAGTCGCCGGCATTCCGCTCGACGGCACGTGGCGTCCCCGGACCTAGCCACCCGGCGCGCCGGCGCGGTGGGCGGGGTGTCAGCGCCGGGCGTACAGCTCCCGCAGGCGGGGCTTGGGGACCTTCAGGGCGGCGTTGCGCGGCAGGGCGTCCAGGAACATGACCGCGGTCGGCTTCTTGTACGACGCCAGGTGGCGGCGTGACCAGTCGATCACCAGCTGGTCGTCGAAGGTGTGGCCGGGGGCGCGGACCACCGCCGCGACCACCGTCTCGCCCCAGCGCTCGTCCGGGGCGCCGAAGACCGCGACCTCGGCCACGCCCGGCATGCGGGACAGGGCCTGCTCGACCTCGGCCGGGTAGACGTTCATGCCGCCGGTCACGATCATGTCCTTCAGGCGGTCGGTGATGTAGACGTAGCCGGCCTGGTCGACGCGGCCGATGTCGCCGGTGTGCAGCCAGCCGTCGCGCAGGGCCGCGGCGGTCTCGTCGGGGCGGCGGTAGTAGCCGGCGAAGAGGGTCTCCGACTGGACCAGCAGCTCGCCCTCCTCCCCCGGCGGCAGCGGCGCGCCGGAGGGGTCCACGACGCGGACGGAGGCGATGTTGGCCGGGCGGCCCGCCGAGGCGTAGATGTCGTCGGCCTCGCAGGACGTGGTCCAGTCGGCGGGGACCGTCGTGGTGACCGGGGCGCCCGTCTCCGTCATGCCCCAGGTCTCCACGAAGCGGTCGCCGATGACGGCGACGAGTTCGCGCATGACGTCGGGGCGCATCGCCGAGGCCGAGTGCAGCACGCCCGTCAGGGACTCGAGCACCTCGGGCCGCCGGCGTACCTCCTCGATGAACGCGGGCGCGAGCGGCGACGGCACGTAGGTGAAGTTCGAGCGCTCGCGGATCATGCGGTCGATCCACTCGGCCGGGGGCAGGCCGGCCATGAACGAGAGCTCGCCGCCGAGGTACAGGTGCGGCAGCATGACGCCCCAGATGCCGGCCACGAAGGAGAACGAGCCGGTGAAGGCGCAGCGGCTGCCGGGGCGCAGGCCGTCGTGGACCGGCATGTGCAGGATGATCCGGTTCAGGTTCTCCTGCGTGATCACGACGCCCTTGGGGGTGCCCGTGGTGCCGCTCGTGTAGCCGATGATCGCCGGGGCCGTCGGCGGGACCAGGCGCGGGCCGATGGGCGCGGCGTCGAAGACCGGCTCCAGGACCACGGGCGCGGTGACCGACCGGCCGTAGGCGACGAAGGCGGCCGCCCCGGCATCGTCCACGATGGACTGGACCTCGGGCAGCGCCAGGCGGTCGTTCACGTGGACCGCCGTGTAGCCGCCCAGCAGGCAGCCGAGGTAGCACTCCAGGGCCTCGATCCGGTTCTCCGTCATCAGCGCGACCCGGTCGCCGGCGCTCAGGCCGTGCGCGGTGAGGGCGCCGGCGAACCGGGCCGCGTTGTCGAACAGGTCGCCGTACGTGCGCTCGGTGCCCCCGGCCCGCACGGCGACCCGGCCCGGAATCCGCCGCGCGACGCTGAGCAGCAGCATTCCCGGCGTCACAGGAGCTCCCGCGCGGCGGCCAGGGTCGCGGCCCCGGCCGGATCCGCGTCGGTGGACGACGGCACCAGCACGACGTCGTCGACGCCGTTCGCGTGGTACTCGGCGACCCGCTTCGCCGCGTCGGCGGGCGTGCCCACCACGCCGATCGCGTCGACCAGCTCGGTGGGGATCGCGGCCAGCAGGTCCCGCGGGTGCGGGCCGGTGCGGGCGAACTCGACCACGTCGCCGAAGCCGGCGCGGACGAACATGTCGCAGTACCCGGGCGCGGCCAGGTAGCCCACGACGCCCCGGCGCAGCTGCTCGTACGCGGCCGCGAGGTCGGTGCCGATCGCGGCCGGCGCCCACGCGGCCACCCGCGGACGGGGACCGTCCGCGGCCGCGGCCAGCCGGGCGACGAGGTCGCCGGCGGTGGGCGGGTCGAGCAGGTTGAGCACCATCCGGTCCGCGTGCCGGGCCGCGGTGGCGACCGCGCGCGGGCCGAAGGCGGCGACGACGAGCTCGCCGGGGACCGGGGGCAGGCGCAGACGGTACCCCCGCACCCGCTCCCCGGCGAGGAGCGCCTTGACAGCCCGGGCGGACTCGTCGAGCGCCCGCGCGGAGCCGGCCCGGGAGCGGCCGTGCCACTGCTCGACGACCACGGGGCTGGAGGTGCCCAGCGCGACCGAGACGGCGCGGCCGGTCAGCGCCGCGACCGAGGCCGCGCCCATCGCCACCATCATCGGGTCGCGCACGGCGACCGCGAACGGGCCGAGCACCAGGCGGGTCGCGGCCGGCAGCAGCGGCCCGGCGGCGGTCGCGAGCGCGAACGCGTCGTAGGTGGCCATCTCGCCGATCCACACGGCCGGGAAGCCGTGCTCGCCGGCGAGCCGCGCGGTGTCCAGCGCCTCGGCCGCCGGGCGGTCCTGCCACAGGCCGAGGGAGATCTCGATGCTCACGAGTGGCTGAAATCCGCCGGGAGCCCCATGCCGCGCATCATGGAGGCGCGGTCGTAGTACTCCAGCCACTCCGTCACCAGCCCGGAGGAGCCGATGCGCAGGATCCCCACGACCGGCAGCTCCACGTGGTGCCCGTGGATGTCGAAGTCGTCGACGCGCTCGATGAAGACGCGGCCGTCGATGACGCCCATCGCCTTCACCCGCAGCTCGATGCGCTCCAGCCCGGCGGTCAGCGAGCGGATGCGGGTCTCGATGCCGGGCCGGCCGACGATCGGCTCCTGCATCACGCTGTGCAGCACGCCGTCCTCGGCGAACAGGGCCACGACGCGGTCCCAGTCCATCCGGTTCCAGGCGTCGATCATGTCACGCGCAACGTCCAGGGGGGCGGTCACGCGTTCACCTCCTCACGCAGCTGTCGTTTGAGGACCTTGCCGACCGGGTTGCGGGGCAGGGCCGGGCGCACGTCGAGTCGTTCGGGCAGCTTGTACGAGGCGATCCGCTTGTCCTGCAGGAACCGCACGAGCCCGGGCAGGTCGAGCTCCTGGCCGTCGCGGAGCACCACGACGGCGCAGACCCGCTCGCCGAGCACCTCGTCGGGGTAGCCGATCACGGCCACGTCGGCCACGGCCGGGTGCTCGGCGATGAGCCCCTCCAGCTCGGCCGGGGCGATGTTCATCCCGCCCCGGATCACGAGGTCCTTGGCCCGGTCGACGTACTCCAGGAACTGCCCGTCCTCCCCCGCGATGACGAACACGTCGCCGGTGCGCAGGTACCCCTCCTCGTCGAACGGGCTCGGGAGGCGCTCGCCGTGCAGGTACCCCGCGAAGACGGTGGGGCCCTTCAGCCGCAGCTCGCCGGGGACCCCGGGCTCGGTGACCTCCTCGCCGGTCGCCGGGTCGACGAGCCGGACGCTGGTCCACTCGGTGACGCGGGAGCTCCAGGTGTAGCCCGGCACGCCGTAGCGCGGGAAGAAGCGGGCGCGCTGCTCCGGGTCGGGCACGTCGTGCGGGTCGGTGAGCAGCGAGATGCCCTCGTTCGACCCGAAGAAGTTGATGATCCCGATGTCGTAGCGCTCCTGCCAGCCGCGGACCATCGGCGGCTGCAGCGGCACCGAGCCGGACCCGATCTGCTTGAGGCTGCCCAGGTCGGCGGCGGCCAGCAGCTCGGTGCGCTGCAGCAGCAGGGTGAGCAGGGCCGGCGGGGCGACGGTGTACGTGGCCCGCTCGGTGGTGATCTGTCCCAGGAACGTCGGCAGGTCGAACGGGTGGTGCTGCACCAGGACGCAGCCGACCCGCAGCCAGGGCAGGAACATGCCGTTGATGCCGGCCATGTTCACCATGGGGAACGGGTTGAGCAGCACGTCGTCCTCGGTGAGGCGGGGCGCCTCGACGGTGGCCCAGCAGATCGCGAGCCAGTCGTAGTGGCAGCGCGGGACGCCCTTCGGGGTGCTCTCCGTGCCGGACGTCCAGCAGATCGTCACGCACTCGTTCGGGTCGGCCTCGTACACGTCCACTGTGGACACGTCGGCGGCGGCCATCAGCGCGTCGGCCGGCAGCACGCCGTCGGGGAGGTCTTCGCCGTGGGACAGGACCGGCCCCTGAATCCCGTAGCCGGCGACTTCGGCCGCGTGTGCCCGGTCGCCGATGCGCGAGGACGTCAGGAAGAACTTGACCGAGGCCAGTTCCGCCATCGACGTGATCTCGTGCGAGCGGAACTGCACGGGGAACGGCGTGACGATGAGGCCGATCCGCCAGGCGGCCAGGTAGGCGACGACGAGCTCCACGGTGTTGGGGAGCTGGACCGCGAAGACGTCGCCCGGCTCCGCGCCCAGGGACAGCAGCACCGCGGCCAGGCGGTCGGTCTCGCGGTCCAGCTCGGCCCAGGTGAGGCGGCGCGGCTCGGAGCCGACGAGCGCGGCCTTGTTGGCCGGGTCGACGACGGCGAGCCGGTCGGGCTGCCGGGCGACCTGCGCCCGCAGCAGTGCATCCATGGTGTCCTGCGACCACCAGCCGCGCGCGGTGTACTCCGCCACGCGCTCGGGCGGGTGCAGTGTGCGTCCCGGCATGCCCGAACCCCCTTCGACTATTTGGTGATGTACTTGCTGGAGATGTCGATGACGTCGCCGAACGGCTTGAACGCCACCCCGGTCGCGTCCCACTGGAACGGGCGGAACGCCAGGATGCCCAGCGGGGCCGACGGGGCCATCCGCCACTTGATCCCGTCGATGAACATCGGCGGCTGGTACTCCTGCGTGCGCGCCGCCTCCATGATGCCCGCATGCGACAGCTTCGAGGGAGAGGCCGCGGCCTTCTTGAACACGTCGACCATGAGGTCGCCGATGACCCAGCCGTTGACCGTGTAGCTGTTCGTGGGCGCGGGGTTGTTCTGGGCCTTGAGCTTCGCGAGGTAGTCGGTCATGCCGGGGTCGGAGGCGTACAGGTCGCTGGCGGGGTTCTTGAGCCACACCGGGACGAGCTGCCCGTCGGCCGCGGCGCCGGCCGGCTTGTAGAGCGTGTTGCCGTCGACGCAGTTGGACGGCTGGATGAACGTGTCGGGCTTCCAGCCGCTGCGGCCGACCGCGATGGACAGCGCCGGGCAGTCGGTCGTGACGCCGGCGTCGAAGAGCACCTGGGCGCCGCTGGCGCTCAGCGTCGTGGCGGCCGCGGCCGGGTCGGCCAGCGAGACCTCCTTGACCAGCTCGAGGTTGGTGCCCTGCAGCGCCTTCTTGAAGCCGTCGGCGAGGCCCTTGCCGGACTCGGTCTGGTTGGCGGCGATGGCCACCTTGGCCCCGTTGGGGTACTTCTTCTTGAGCAGCTCCACGTCGAACGCGGTCTCGACGTCGGCCGACGGGAGGTACTGCGTCGTCCAGGGGAAGTTCTTGACGTCGCGGAAGGTCGGCACCCCGGACTGCGCGAACAGCAGCGGGACGCAGGCCGCGTTCTGGTCGTCGGCGACCGCGTCGAGCTGGCCGGAGCCGAACACGTCGAGCACGTCGACCTTGTCGCTCTGGATCAGCTGCCCGACGTTCGCCTTGGCCTTCGCGGGGTCGAACGCGTCGTCGCGGGTGACGACCTCGAGCTTGACGCCGCCGACGCCGCCGGCCGCGTTCTCCACGGCGAAGCGGTCCTTCATGCCCTGCAGCACCGCCCCGACGGCCCCGGCGAGGGGGCCGGAGAGCGCGGCGGACCAGCCGACCTTGAGCGTGCCGGTGATCTGCTTGGTGGCGGCGGCCGGGTCGTCGCAGTTCTCGACGGGGGCCTTCCAGGCTCCGGCGGCGGCCGATCCACCGCTGGCGGCAGGCGCCGGATCGTCGCCGGAGTTGGCGTTACTGCACGCCGCGAGCAGTAAGGTCGCGGCTATCAGACACAGTGGACGCTTCATGGTTCTCCTCTTGCACCAGCGGGGTGGGGGTGTGCACCTGGAGCAGGCGGCCGCTCAAGCGGCTGAGGCCGCCGACGATGCCGTCGGGCATCAGGAAGATGATCAGGATCAGCACGACGCCGAAGAGCACGCCGGAGAGCTGGCCCTGGCTGACGTTGGCGGGGTTGAGGTTGGCGGTCAGGTAGGGGATGTAGACGACGGCGAACGCCCCGACGAGCGGGCCGAGGCGGGTCGCGGCGCCGCCGATGACCAGACCGGTGATGAACTCGATGGACTTGAGCAGGGTGAAGGAGCCGTCCGGGGAGAGGGCGGCGAGGTACATCGCGAAGAGGCACCCGGCGAGGCCCGTGACGGCGCCGGAGAGCCCGAAGACCGTCGTCTTGACGGCGGCGACGCGCACGCCGGAGGCGGCCGCCGCGATCTCGTTGTCGCGGGTGGCGACCATCGCCAGGCCCGCGCGGCTGCGCACCAGCAGGTGCACCAGGAGCAGGACCGCGCCGAGGGTGACGGCGCTGAGCCAGAAGAGCCACTCGGCGCGCTCGCCGGGGCCGAAGCCGCTCCACGGCGGCGGGTTGAGCAGGCGCCGGCGGATGACCAGGCCCCGGGCGCCGCCGGTGAGCGACTCGAAGCGGCGCACCAGCTCCGGGAAGGCGACGCCGACGGCGAGGGTGACCAGGGCGAGGTACAGGCCCCGGATGCGCAGGGCGGGCAGGCCGATGACGAAGCCCACCACGAAGCACAGCAGCACCGCGGGCAGGATGGTCGAGAGCGGGTCCAGGTTGTACCGCATGACGAGGATCCCGGTGGTGTAGGCGCCCAGCCCGAAGAACGCGCTGTGCCCGATGGACAGCAGGCCGGTGTACCCGGTGGCCAGGTTGAGCCCGCTGATCGCGATCGCGTAGATGAACACGCTGGTGAGCTGGGAGACGCGGAACTGGGCGAGCCCGGAGGCCCACAGCAGCGCGAGGATCACCAGGCCGGCGAGCACCAGCAGGGCGGCGCGGTGCGGCCAGGAGCCGCGGGCCAGCACGATCGGCGTTCGCATCACACGCGCTCCAGCTGACGGGTGCCGAAGAGTCCGTTGGGGCGCAGCACGAGCACGGCGACGATGATGCTCAGCGCCGCGGTCTGCGGCAGCGTGTCACCGATGAACCCGACGTAGCCCATGATGAGCTGTTGCAGGACGCCCAGGACCAGGCCGCCGACGACGGCGCCGACCGGGCTGTCGAGGCCGCCGAAGAGTGCCGCGGCCGAGGCGTAGATGAGGATCGGGAACATCGTCTGCAGCCCCAGCTGCTGCGGCGAGAGCGGGGTGACGAGCACGCCGGCGACGGCGCCGATCGCGCCCGAGACGCCCCAGCCGAACATGAGCACCCGGCCCGTGCGCACGCCGCTGAGGGCGGCCGACTCGGGCGCGTTGGCCACGGCCCGCATGTGCAGCCCGAGCCTGGTCCGGTTGAACAGCAGGAACATCAGGCCGACGACCACGAGGACGACGAGCCAGACGCCGAGGCCGTCGAAGTACAGCCGCGCCCCGCCGATGCTCAGGTAGTCCTCGAGCCCGTTGGGAAAGACGCTCGGCATCACCTTGGACTCGGAGTTCCAGATCAGCCCGGCCAAGGCGTTCAGCGCGGTGAACAACCCCAGGCACACGATGAGCACGGCCATGTCGTTGCGGCGGCGCACCGGGCGGATCAGCGTGCGCTCGATCCCCGCCCCGAGCACGAGCCCGACGACGGTGGCCACGACGAGCCCGGCCCAGATCGGCGCGCCGAGGGTGCTGAGCCACCAGGCGACGTAGGTGGTGAAGAGGGCGAGCTCGCCCTGGGCGAAGTTGATGGTGCCCGAGCCCCGGAAGACGATCACGAGGGCGAGGGCCATGATGGCGTACACGCACCCGTTCGTGATGCCGTCGAAGAGCCGGTCGAGCAGGAGCGACACGGTGTTCCTCCCCTAGTACCCGAGGTAGGCGCGGCGGACGGCGTCGTTGTCGCGGAACTCGGCGGCGGGGCCCTGTCCGGCGACGCGGCCGACCTCCAGCAGATAGGCGCGGCCCGCGAGGTCGAGGGCGAGCTCGGCGTTCTGCTCCACGAGCAGCAGCGCGGTCCCGTCCTCGTCGTTGATCTTCCGCAGCACGGCGAACAGCTCGGCGACGATCTTCGGGGCGAGGCCCAGGCTGATCTCGTCGCACAGCAGCAGCTTCGGGCGGCTCATGAGCGCGCGGGCGACGGCGAGCATCTGCTGCTCGCCGCCGGACAGCGTGCCCGCGACCTGCTTCGCCCTCGCCCTCAGCACCGGGAAGACCTCGTACCAGTGCTCGATGTCGGCGGCGATGCCGTCCTTGTCCTTGCCGCGCACCGCGGCGCCGACGCGCAGGTTCTCGTGGACGGTCAGGGCGGTGAAGGTGCCGCGGCCCTGCGGCACGAGGCTGACCCCGCGCGCGACCACGGCCTCGGGCCGCCGCCCGCCCAGCGGCTGCCCGCCGAACGCGATCGCGCCGCGGCTGGGCAGCAGGCCGGCGATGGCCCGCATGAGGGTGGTCTTGCCGGCCCCGTTGGCGCCGAGCACGACCACGACCTCGCCCGCGCCGACGGTGAGGTCGACGCCGTGCAGCACCTGCGCCTGGCCGTAGCCGGCGACGAGCCCCTCGACGTGCAGCAGGTCGCTCATGCCGCCCGCCCCAGGTAGGCGGCGGCCACGGTCTCGTCGCGGCGCACCGCTTCCGGTGCGCCGTCGGCGATCTTGCGTCCGGAGTCCATCGCGACGACGTGGTCGCAGATGCCCATCACGAGTCCCATGTGGTGCTCCACGAGGAGGGCCGAGAGCTCGTACCGGTCCCGAATCCGCCGGATCAGCTCGCCCAGGTCGCGCACCTCGGCGTGGGTCAGCCCGCCCGCGGGCTCGTCCAGCAGCAGCAGGCTGGGCCGCGCGGCCAGGGCCCGGGCCAGCTCGACGCGTTTGAGGGTGCCGAAGGGCAGCCCCTGCGCCGGGTGGTGGGCGACGTCGGTGAGCCCGAGCGCGGCCAGGATGCCGTAGGCCTCGGCCCGCAGGGCGCGGTGCCGGCCGCGGCGCACGTGGGCCCCGGCGACGGTGTTCTCGAGCACGCTGAGCGAGCCGAAGAGCGCGAGGTTCTGGAACGTCCGCGCGATGCCGTGCCGCACGATGCGGTGCCGGGGCACGGCCAGCAGGTCGCGCTCGCCGAAGCGCACGGTGCCCGAGTCCGGCCGGTAGATGCGCGTGATGCAGTTGAACAGGGTCGTCTTGCCGGCGCCGTTGGGCCCGATGAGGCCGCAGATCTCGCCGGGGGCGACGGTCAGGCTGATGCCGTCGAGGGCGGTGACACCGCCGAACCGAATCCGGACGTCGCGCACGTCCAACGCTGCAACCGACACCGGCCAGGCACCTCCACTCCGAGGGGACCACCGCTTACTTCAATTGACAGTGCTACTCGTGTTACTACAACAGTCGGAGTGACCCGTCAATGGGCTGCCGTGATTGCTCCGCGTCGTTGCAGGTCACGATGCTCAACTCGGCGCGGGGCAACCATCCAGAAACGGTTCAGAAATATTTCGACCACCGGCCCCCTGTGCAAGTCACTCTCCTAGTTGTAGCGTGTGGACACTGTACGGGTTCGTTTGGAGGTCAACGATGTTCTCCATCGCCGAGGTCGTGCGCGACGCCGCGAGGCAGCACCCCGACGCCCCGGCCGTCGCCGGACAGGGCCGTGCCGCCACCTTCGCCGAGATCGACCGCCGCTCCAGCCGGGTCGCCGCCGGACTCGTCGCCTCCGGCGTGCGGCGCGGCGACCGGGTCGCCTACGCGGGCCTCAACCGGACCGACGTGCTGGACATCGTCGCCGGGATCTCCAAGGCGGGCGCCGTGCCCGTCCCGCTGAACTTCCGCCTCGCCGGCCCCGAGCTCACCGCGGTGCTGGCCGACTCCGGCGCGGTGCTGCTGTTCGCCGAGGCCGCCCAGGCCGAGCTCGTCCGGGACGCCGGCATCCGGACCCTGGTGCTCGACGGCGACGATCTCGACGGCGACTATGAGGCCTGGCTGGACGCGCAGCCGGAACAGGACCCGGGCGTCGTCACAGATCCGGACGACCTCGCCGTGCTGCTGTACTCCTCCGGCACGACGGGCCTGCCCAAGGGCGTCATGATCCGCAACCGCAACCTGCACTCGATGCTGGACGTGGCCCGGCGCCGGTGGCAGCTCGACCCGGGCGACGCCTCGCTGAACGTCTCGCCCTACTTCCACGTCCTCGGCTTCGCCTGGGCCGTGCACAGCCTGCGCCAGGGCGCGATCCTGGCCCAGGTGCGCGACGCCGCCCCGCAGGCCCTGCTCGGCATGATCGCCGGTGAGCGGGTGCGGGTGGCGGTGCTCGTGCCCGTGCTCATCGACGTGGTGCTGCGCAGCCCCGGGCTCGACGAGGCCGACCTGAGCAGCCTGCGCCTGATCCTGTACGGCTCCGCCCCCATCTCCGCCCAGGTGCTCGTCGAGGCCACCAAGCGCCTCGGCGCCGCCATGGAGCAGTCCTACGGGCTCACCGAGGTCTCCGGCGGCGCCACGTTCCTGAGCCCCGAGGACCACGAGCGGGCCCGCGACGAGCCCGGCCTCCTGCGCTCCTGCGGCCGGCCCGACCCGAGCAGCGAGCTGCGCGTGGTGGCCCCCGGCACGCTCGAGGACGTGCCCGCCGGCGAGCCCGGCGAGGTGCTCATCCGCTCGGCGCAGGTGATGGCCGGCTACTGGCAGCGGCCCGACGAGACGGCCTACACGCTGCCCGGCGACGGCTGGATGCGCACCGGCGACGTGGGCCGGCTCGACGCCGAGGGGTACCTCTACCTGGTCGACCGGGCCAAGGACATGATCGTGTCCGGCGGCGAGAACGTGTACCCGGCGGAGGTCGAGCGCGCGCTGCAGGCCCACGACGAGGTCGCCGAGGTCGCGGTCGTCAGCGCGCCGTCGGCCCGGTGGGGCGAGTCCCCGGTCGCCGTCGTCGTGCGCGAGCCCGGCAGCGAGCTCACCGAGGCGGCGCTCATCGGCTGGGTCCGCGACCGACTCGCCCACTACAAGTGCCCGGTCGCGGTCCGCTTCGTGGACGCGCTGCCGCGCAACGCATCCGGAAAGGTCCTGCGGCGCGTGCTGCGCGAGCCGCTGTGGGAAGGCCACGAACGAAGGGTCGGCTGAGTGTCGCTTCAAGACTTGCTGGACAAGCAGGAGATCTCCGAGATCCTGACGCGCTACATGCGGGCCGTCGACCGCGGCGACCTCGACGCCCTGCGCGCCTGCTATCTCCCGGGCGCCGTGGAGGAGCACGGCGGGGTCTACACCGGGCCTGCGGACGCGTACGTCGACAGCATCGAGCGCACGCTGACGCACCCGAGGTCCATCACCACCCACGTGATCTCCAACGTGCTCATCGAGCTCGACGGCGACCGGGCCGAGGTCGAGTGCTACGTGACCGCGTTCGCCCGGGTGAAGCCCGGCGACACGCTGACCGTGGCCCGGATGCTCGACGTGTTCGAGCGGGTCGGCGGCCGCTGGGGCATCCGGCACCGGCGGCTGGTGTGGGAGTGGAACCACGACATGGATCGCACGGAAGGCTGGATCTTCGGCATGCTCGTCCCCGACCCCGCGGTGCTGCACCGCGGCGCCAAGTTCCCGAACGACCCGGTGTACGCGTCATGAGCGAGGTCGTCGCGCTCGTGACGGGCGCCAACCGCGGCATCGGCCTGGCGTTCGTCGAGGAGCTGCTGGAGCAGGGCGCCCGCGTCTACGCCGGCAGCCGCGACCCGGACGCGGTCACGACCTCCGGCGCCGTCCCGGTCGAGCTGGACATCACGGACCCGGCGCAGGTCGCCGCGGCCGCGAACCGCTGCGCCGACGTGAACCTGCTGGTCAACAACGCCGGGCTGTTCACCAACCAGCGGCTGGTGCTGACCGCCGACCCCGACGCCGCCCGGCGCGAGATGGAGATCAACTACTTCGGCACCCTCGCCATGACGCGCGCGTTCGCGCCGGTGCTCGGGGCCAACGGCGGCGGCCAGATCATCAACGTGCTCTCCGTGGCCGCGATCGTGCCGACGGCGTTCATGGGCGGGTACTCCCCCGCCAAGGCCGCCGCCCTGTTCCTCTCCGGCATCACACGCGCCGAGCTGGAGCCGCAGGGCACGAAGGTCACCGCGCTCATCGTCGGCTCGGTCGCCACCCGCATGTCGGATCACGTCGACGGCCACAAGGAGGACCCGCGCGACATCGCCAAGGCCGGCCTCAAGGCGGCGGCGAAGGGCGAGCTGACCGCCGACACCGACTGGATGGCCGTCGACGCCCGGGCCCGGCTGGCCCGCGACCCGGTCCGCTACGAGCGCGGCCTCGGGCGCCTGATCCACAAGGCGGTACTGCGGACCGGGCGCGACTAGATGGCCACCCGCGTCGTCCAGTGGGCCACCGGCGCCATCGGCAAGACCACCCTGCGGGCGATCCTGGACTCGCCGGACCTCGAGCTCGCCGGGCTGTACGTGTACGGCGAGCGCAAGGCCGGCCGCGACGCCGGCGACATCGCCCGCCGCCCGGCCACCGGCGTCGTCGCGACCCGCGACATCGAGCGGATCCTGGCGCTCGACGCCGACGTCGTCATCCACGCACCGCGCCTGCGCCTCGACTACGGCGAGCACGACGAGGACATCTGCCGCCTGCTGCGCTCGGGCAAGAACGTCATCACCACCGCGGGGCACCACTACCCCGAGCCCGGGCGCCGGGCGAGGTTCGAGCGGGCGTGCGCGGAGGGCGGCACCACGCTCTTCGGCGTCGGCATCAGCCCCGGGGTCATCGGCGAGCGGCTCGCGCTGGCGCTGAGCGGGGTCGCGGTGCGCCTCGACCGGATCGAGATCGACGAGGTGCTCGACGCGAGCGCCATGCCCGACCCGGACTTCGTCTTCAACGTCATGGGCATGGGTGGCGACCCCGCGGCCGTCGACCTCGCCGGCGGCACCCTGCCGGTGCTGTTCGGCGAGTTGTACGCCGAGACCCTGCGCTTCATGGGCGACGCGATGGGGGTGCGGTACGACCGGATCGAGCCCGACCATCACCTCGAGACGGCCGCCGAGGATCTGACGGTCGCGGCCGGCGTCATCCGCGAGGGCACGGTGGTGGCGACCGAGTGGCGCTGGCACGGCATCGTGGCCGGCGAGCGGTTCGTGACGCTCGCGATCATCTGGACCATGGACCCGGCCCGGCCCCGCTACGCCGGGCGCGACCACTGGACGATCCACCTCTACGGCAAGCCCGAGGTCGTCATGACGCTGAACCTCGTCGAGCCGGACGAGCCGGGCGTGCGCACGACCGCGGCCCAGTACGTGACGGCGGGCCCGGTCATCCGCGCCATCCCGCTCGTGCTGGCCGCCCCGCCCGGCATCCTGGACTTCTCGGTCTTCGGGGCCTGGTCGCGGTGAGGGCGATCTTCGCGCGCCACGCCGACGGGTCCAGAGTGGACAGTGTCGCCGACGTCATCCGCCGCCGGGCGGCCGCGACCCCGGATCTGACCGCCGTCATCGAGCCGCATCGCACCACGACGTTCGGCGCCCTGGACGAGCGCTCGAACCGGGTGGCGCAGGCCCTGATCGCGGCCGGGGTCGGACCGGGCGACCGGGTGGCCTACATCGGCGCGAACGCCCCGGAGTTCCTGGAGGTCCTCTACGGCGCGACGAAGGCCGGCGCGATCGCCACGGCCGTCAACAACCGCCTGGCCCCGCCGGAGATCGCGGCGATCCTGGCCGACGCCTCCCCGGCCGTGCTGATCACCGACTCCGACGTGGCGGCGGAGGTACGGACGGTCCGCACGGGCGAGCGGTACGAGGCATGGCTGTCCACAGTGGAGGCCGTCGACCCGCGCGTCCCCGTGGGCCCGGACGACACCGCGGTCATCTTCTACACCTCGGGCACGACGGGCCGCCCGAAGGGCATCATGCTCAGCGGCGACAACCTGGGCCAGGCGCTGGCCACCATGCACTACGACATGGAGCTGACGACCACCTCGGTGGCGATGGCCCCCATCCCCTACTTCCACATCTCCGGCCTGGGCCTGGCCCTCGTGGCCAACCTCAACGGCGCCGCCCTGCTGCTGGAGACCGCCGCCGGTCCGGACGCGCTGATCACCCTGCTCTGCGAGCGCCGGGTGTCCCACGCGGCGGTGGTCCCGACGATCCTGCAGACCCTGCTGAACCTCCCGCGCACCCACTCGGCGGACTGGTCGGCCCTGCGCTACCTGGTCTACGGCGCGATGCCGATCCCGCTGCCGGTGATCCGTTCGGCGACGGAGGTCTTCGGCTGCAAGTTCCTGCAGTCGTACGGCCTGACGGAGTCGACGGGCGGCGTCACCGTGCTCTGGCCCGAGGACCACCTGCCGGACGAGCCCGCGAAGGAGCCCCGCCTGCGCTCGGTGGGCCGCCCGATGCCGGGGGTCGGGGTGCGCGTCGTGGACCCGGTGACGCTGGCGGACCTGCCCGCCGGGGAGCGCGGCGAGGTCCTGATCGGCGGCGGGCACGTGATGCGCGGCTACTGGCGCAACCCCGCGGCGACGGCCGAGACGATCGTGGACGGCTGGGTGCGCACCGGCGACGGCGGCTCCTTCGACGCGGACGGCTACCTGTACCTCCACGACCGCATCAAGGACATGATCGTCTCCGGGGGCGAGAACGTGTACCCGGCCGAGGTCGAGAGCGTCCTGACCGGCCACCCCGATCTGGCCGAGGTGGCCGTGGTGGGCGTCCCCTCCGACCGCTGGGGCGAGTCCCCGGTGGCCGTGGTCGTCGCGCGCACCGGCCGGACCCCCGACGGGGCCGAGGTGATCGCCTGGTGCCGCGAGCGCCTGGCCCACTTCAAGTGCCCGGTCGCCGTCCACGTGGTCGACGCCCTGCCGCGCAACGCCTCGGGCAAGCTGCTCAAGCACGCCCTGCGCGCGACCTACGCCGCCTGATCCGCGTCAGCGGTACCGGAAGCGGACGCCGAGCAGGCTCTCGTCGCGCAGGGCGGCGCCGCGCTCGGAGCGCAGCAGCGTCACCGTCCACCGCGGGAGCTCGGCCGCCGGGTGGAAGCGGACGGCCCGGCCGCCCAGGTCGATCGTGTCCGGCGCGGCCGCGTCGTAGCCCAGGATCTGCGACCACTGCTTGACGGTGGCCTCGGGGTCCTGCGCCGGCACGTCGACGGCCACCACGTCGTCGATCAGGGCGTGCGGCGAGGGGTCCACGCCCATCCCGTCCCAGAACCACGCGTCACGGTCCTCGATGCCGTCCAGCTCCAGCAGCAGCCCGACGTCGGCCGGGTGGAACTGCACGATCGGGTGGCCCATCACGAGCTGGTCGGCGACCACCCGCACGCCCAGGGACAGGGCGCGGTCGCGGGCGGCCAGGGGGTCGCTGTGCTGGACCGACAGGGCGTAGCCGCCGGGGCCGCGCCTGGCCAGCCAGCGCGCGATCGACACGTCCGGGGTCAGCGGGCCGACCAGCTCCAGGTAGGCGCCGGCAGCCAGGGCCATCGTGTCGTCGGACATGCCGATCGCGGCCAGTTCCGGGTCGGCGAAGCCCGCCCCCAGGCCGTAGTGCTCGCGCAGGAGGCGGGCGTCGGCGGTGATGTCGTTCGTGGCCAGCACGACCTGGCGCAGCAGTGCCCAGTCAGTCATTGCGGTGTTCCTCGCGGAGTAGGCGTTTGAGGACTTTGCCGGAGGCGTTGCGGGGCAGGGCATCCACGACGTGGACGGCCACCGGGCACTTGAAGTGGGCCAGGCGCTCGCGGGACCACGGGATCAGGTCGTCCACCGGGCCCGTCGCGACCACCACGGCGATCGGGGACTCGCCCCAGCGCGCGGAGGGGACGCCGACCACCGCCACGTCGAGCACGCACGGGTGCCCGGCCAGGACGCGCTCGACCTCGGCCGGGTACACGTTCTCGCCGCCCGAGACGATCATGTCCTTGAT
Source organism: Dactylosporangium sp. NPDC000244 (assembly GCF_040300725.1). Lineage (NCBI taxonomy): Bacteria > Bacillati > Actinomycetota > Actinomycetes > Micromonosporales > Micromonosporaceae > Dactylosporangium > Dactylosporangium sp. NPDC000244. The sequence goes on along the minus strand of NZ_JBEPEH010000001.1, from coordinate 367,719 downwards.
GCGGTCGCGCAGGTACAGGTAGCCGTCGGCGTCGAACGCGCCGCCGTCGCCGGTGTGCAGCCATCCGTCCGCGATGGACTCGCCGCGCCAGTAGCCGCGCGTCACCGAGGGGCCGCGGACCAGCACCTCGCCGTCGCGGACGCGCACCTCCAGGCCCGGCAGGGGGCGGCCGACCGACGTCAGGCGGCCGTTCGCGTGGTGCTCCGCGGGGTCGAGCACCGTGGCGACGCCGGTCGTCTCGGTCAGGCCGTACGACTGGTGGAAATGCGCGCCGAGGACCTCGGTGGCCCGCCCGACGAGCGCGGGGGTGATCGGGGCGCCGCCGTAGACGATGTGGCTCAGGGCGGAGAAGTCGGCCGGGGCGTCGGTGAGCGCCTGGATGAGCGTCGGGACCATCGCCGCGTGGGTGGCCCGGTATCCGACCAGCTGGCGGGACATGCTCGCCGGGGTGGGCTCGGCGTTCTGCACGATGGTGCCGCCGGCGGCCAGGGTGATCAGGGACCAGCCGGTGCCGGCGATGTGGTGGTACGGGGTCGGGACCAGGCTCACCGCGTGCTCGTCGACCTCGAACAGGGCGCCGAACGCGCCGACCGTCCAGGCCAGCTGGGCGTCGTCGACGATGACGCCCTTGGGGCGGCCGGTCGTGCCCGAGGAGTACATGATCATGACGGGGGCGTCGTCGAAGACCTCGCCGATGCCCGCGTCCGCGGCGATCCAGCCGGCCTCGTCCTCGCTCAGGCGGAAGTTGATCGGCACGAGGGTCGCGCCGGCCCGCAGGCACGCGAGGAAGAGCGCCCAGAAGTCCGTACGGTTGCGGTCCCGGTAGGCGACACGCTCACCCTTGCGGACCGCGAACGCCTCGGACCGCCGCCACAGCTCGGCGTAGGTGACGGTGACGTCGTCGCCCGTAATAGCCGTTTTGTCCGGGAATTTGGCGACACTCGCCTCGATGAGCGAGAGCACGGCGCTCATGACGTGCGTTCGATGGAGACGTCAGTGCCCCCGCGCAGGGGCTCGCGGCACTGGTCGCACGCCAGCCGCGGGGTGAAGATGCGCCGGCACTCGGTGTGCCGGTAGACCAGCGCCCGCCCCTCGGGGGCCTTGAACCAGCGGTGCCCCCAGTCCAGCGTGCACATGACGACCGGGAAGAAGGCGCGGCCCTTGGCGGTGAGGTGGTAGCTGAGCCAGTCGGCGCGCTCGGTGCCGGGGGCCGGGTCGAGCACGCCGAGGTCGCAGAACGTGCGCAGCCGGTCGGCGACCATCGTCGGCGGGGCACCGAGGCGCTGCTCGAAGTCCTTGAACCGGTGCGCGCCCAGGAACGCGGCACCGAGCAGGGCCGAGGACCAGCGGTTGCCGATGAGGGCCATGGTCTGCGGGAACAGGCCGGGGCTGGCGCCACTGCCGGCGAAGGAGCGGCGGCGGGTGGTGGCCGCGGGCACGCTGCGCTCCCAGGTGCCGCTCGGGCCGAAGCCGCCGGTGACGTCGCGGGGCTCGACCGGCTTGCCGCAGGCGGCGCACATGAGCAGCGGCTGGAACGGCTGGCCGCACCGGCTGTGGCGCATGACCGGCAGCAGCTCCTCGTGCTGCGCCACCCAGCGGGCCTCCCAGGCCCAGATGGCCAGCAGGATCGGCCAGGTGTCGCGGCCGCGCTTGGTCAGCCGGTACTCGAACCGGGGCGGCCGCTGCTGGTAGGCGACCTTCTCCAGGATGCCGACCTCGGCCAGCCGGGAGAGCCGGTTGGTCAGCACCGAGTTGGAGATCGGGAGCCGGTCCAGATAGTCGCTGTACCGCCGCACGCCCGCGGTCGCGTAGCGCAGGATGAGCAGCGTCCACTCGTCGCCGATGAGCCCGAGCGCGTGCGCGACCGCGTTCTGCCCGCCCGCCTCCAGCTGGGTGGGCGCGTCCCCGGGATGTTCGACGGTCACGCAGGGCCCATCCGCAGCGCGGCGGCCATCGTGTCGGCGGTGCCCCACCCGGGGATCGAGGAGCCGGCGGCCCAGGTGGCGTGGGTGCCGCTGGAGACGCGCTCGGGCAGGGCGACGCGCGCGACCGGGCCGTCGGCGACCCGGCGCGCGTCGAACACCAGGCACTCGGAGGCGTCGCGGTTCATGTCGGTGACGATCGTGATCAGGTAGCCGTCGTCCTCGGCGGCGGAGCCCACCCGGGGCGCCATCGCGGTCTCGCTGCCGAAGACGCCCTCGCCGAACTTGTAGGCCTCGTCGTGCCCGGAGACCAGGTCGTGCTTGACGACGCCGTCGAATAGGAACCAGCCCTCGACGCCGGTGGCGGCGTACGCGTACCGGTTGCGCCGGCCCCCGTGCCGCCCGTTGATCATGCCGAACTCGGTGACCGTGTCGCGCAGCCGCTCCTCGCGCACCTGGCCGGTGGCCAGGTTGAGCCGCCACCGGTGCAGGTGCGACTGCATCCGGTCGAGCGCGAGGAAGCGGAACATGCGCTGATAGTAGGAGCCGTCGCCGCGGTCCTGCGGCTCCGGGTCGTCCTGGAAGAAGCCGTCGAGGACGATCTCGTCGCCCTCCTCGTAGGCGTTGACCCAGTGCAGCACGTAGGTCGGGTCCGCCTCGAACCAGCGGACCTCCTGCGAGCCGCCCCGGCGCGGCACGACCCCGATCCGCAGCGGCATCTCGGGGTGGAAGCGGGCGGCGTGGACGCCTTGGCGCAGCAGCTCCGGCTCCCAGAACAGCGGGCAGTCGTTGAGGATCGCGTAGTGCTCGGTGTAGGCCATGTCGTGCGGCAGGCGCGGGCCGGGCAGCGGCACGTCGATGTAGTGCACGAGGTGGTTGGCCGCGTCGACGACGCCGTAGTGCAGATACGGCGCCTCCTTGCCGTAGTTGAAGAACAGCAGCTCGCCGGTGTGCTCGTCGCTCTTGGGATGGGCCGAGACGCCCCACTGCGACGGGAACTTCCCGCCCCACGTGGACTTGCCGAGCGTGTCGAGGGTGAGCGGGTCGAGGCGGTACAGGTCGCCGCACTGGTAGAAGCTCGACAGGGCCACCCCGGCGTGCACGACGATGTCGGTGCTGGAGGAGTCCTTGAGCCCGCCGCGGGCGCCCCGGCCCTCGCGCAGGCTCTTCGCCGGGGGCTCGGCGAGGCCGGCCCACAGCGGCTCCTTGGTCTCCTGCTCGGCGAGGAAACCGTCGGTGCGCACGAAGCGGTTGCGGTAGAACGCCTTGCCGTCGCGGAAGCCGACCACGTGGATCATGCCGTCGCCGTCGAACGGGTGGTACTTGCCCGCGATCGCGGGGTGCACCGGGTTCTCGGTGTTGCGCAGGTAGACGCCGTCGAGGTCGGCCGGGATCTCCCCGGTCACGGTGAGGTCGCCGGCGCGCCACTCGCTGGTCTGCGGCCGCCACGGCCCGGTGCGGTAGGGGTGGTCGTCGTCCTCCGGCAGCGTGGACAGGGCGTGACCGACGAGCTCGACGTCCATGGCAGGGCTCCTACTTCGCAGAGGCTATTCGGCGGTGCCGGACGCGCCGACCACGAGGCTGACCGTCGTCGTGGTGCTGCCGCCGATGTTGAGGGTGGCGAAGGTGCGCGCGCCGGGCACCTGGTAGGCGCCGGCCTGGCCGGTCACCTGCCGGTAGGCGTCGGCGAGCATGCGCACGCCGGTGGCCCCGACCGGGTGGCCGCCGCCGATGAGGCCGCCGCCGGGGTTCATCGGGATCCGGCCGCCGATGGCGAGATCGCCGGACTCGACCGCCTTCCAGCTCTCGCCGGGCGCGGTGATGCCGAAGTGGTCGATCGCCGCGTACTGCGACATCGTGAAGCAGTCGTGGGTCTCGATCCCGTCGAGGTTCTCGACGCCGCCGATGCCGGCCCGCCCGAACGCGTCGAGCACCGCCCGGCGCACGTGGGGCAGCACGTACGGCTGGTCGGCGCTGCGCCGCAGCTTCTGCTCCAGCGGCAGCCCGACGGTCGCGTGCCCCCAGCCGAGGATCCGGGCGAGCGGCCGGCGGGCGAGGTCCGGGTGGGCCGCGAGGTAGCGGTCGGAGACGAGCACCACGCCCGCGGCGCCGTCGGTGACCTGGCTGCAGTCGTTGCGCCGCAGCCGCCCCTCGACCGGCGGGTTGGCCGTGTCGTCGTCGGTGAAGCTCGCGTCGGTGAAGGTCCAGCCGCGGGTCTGGGCGTTGGGGTTGGCCCGGGCGTTGTCGAAGGCGAGCCGGCCGATCGCGCGCAGGTGGGCGTCGTCGAGGCCGAAGCGCTTGTCGTACTCGTCGGCGAGGGCGCTGAACATGTACGGCCACATGAACGTGGCCTGCTGCCCCTCGTGGCCGACCCAGGCGGCGGCGCCGAGGTTGCGGGCGGCCTGGTCGCCGGGGACGGTGCGCTCGAGCTCGGCGCCGAGCACCAGGGCGACGTCGTAGCGGCCGGACTCGAGGTCGGCCATCGCGGCGAGCACCGCGATGCCGCCGGAGGCGCACGCGGCCTCGTGGCGGGCGGCGGGGATGCCCCAGAGCCGCTCGTCGACGGTGGCGGGCATGCCGCCGAGCTGCCCCTGGCCGGTGAAGAGCTGACCGAAGGCGTTGCCGACGTGGATCACCCCGATGTCGGCCGGGTCGATGCCGGAGGCGTCGATCGTCCCGGTCGTCACCTCCGCGAAGAGCTCCGCGAAGCCGTGCCCGGCCCGGGCCCAGTTGCGGGCGAAGTCGGTCTGGAAGCCACCTGCGACCCACGTGTCCGGCCGTGCCGTCAAGGCCATGAGACACCTCCCATTCGAGCTTCCTTACTATAACAAGCAGAGTCGCTCGTCAACGTCCAGCCGTCCTGACCTGAGTGATCTATTGCCAAGGACCCGCTTTGAGACTACACCTAACAGAGTGACCTCACGCGATGTGTACGTCTTGGAGTACCTGCGGACGGCGCGCGGCAAGGGCTCGGCCAAGGGCTCCCTGCACCACCTGAGCCCGACCGAGCTCGTCGTGCGTCTCCAGCACGCGCTCGTCGAGCGCACCGGGCTCGACCCGGCCCGCATCGACGACGTGACCCTCGGCCTCGCGAGCCAGAACGGCGAGCAGGGCGCGAACCTTCCCCGCACCGCGGCGCTGCTGGCGGGCTGGGGCGACCATGTGCCCGGGGTCAGCCTGAACCGGTTCTGCGCCTCCGGCATCGACGCCGTCGCGCAGACCGCCGCCCGGGTCCGCGCCGACGACCTCGACCTCGCCGTCGCCGGCGGGGTGGAGAGCGTCTCGCGGGTGCCGATGTTCTCCGACGAGGGCCCGCTGTGGAGCGATCCCGCCACCATCCGCCGGGTCGGGTCGGTGCACATGGGCATCGCCGCCGACCTCAACGCGACGCTGGACGGTTGGCAGCGCGAGGAGCTCGACGCCTACGGCCTCGAGACCCAGACGAAGGCCGCGGCCGCGTGGGACGCCGGGTTCTACGAGCGGGCCGTCGTCCCGGTCGACGGCTTCGCCCGCGACGAGCTCGTCCGGCCCGCCACCACGCTCGAGGGCCTGGCCGCGCTGCCTCCCGCCTTCGCCGAGCTGGGCGCGTCCGGCCAGGACGCCATCGCGCTCGCCGCGCACCCCGAGGCCGGGGCGATCGAGCACCGGCACACCGTCGGCACCTCCCCCGCCATCGCCGACGCCGCCGCCCTGGTGCTGCTCGGCACCGGCGCGGCCGCGGCGGCCAACGGGCTGCGGCCGCGGGCGCGCGTGGTCGCGGCGGCGACGTGCAGTACCGATCCCGTCATCATGCTCACCGCCGGGCAGCAGGCCGTCGAGAAGGTCATCGCCCGGGCCGGGCTCACGCCGGGCGACATCGACGTGTTCGAGTTCGCGGAGGCGTTCTCGGCGCTGTGCCTGAAGTTCCGGCGGGACCTCGGCGCCGGGCCGGAGCGCATGAACCCCAACGGCGGCACGATCGCGATGGGCCACGCGTTCGGCGCGACCGGCGCGATCCTGCTCGGCCAGTGCGTCGAGGAGCTGCACGCCCGGGGCGGGCGCTACGGCGTCGCCGCGGTCTCCGGGGCCGCGGGCCTCGGGGTCGCCGTGCTCGTCGAGCGGGTGGACGCATGAGGCTGTTGGATGGCCGGGCCGGCATCGTCACCGGCGGCGGCAAGGGCCTCGGCCGCGCCTTCGCCCTGCATCTGGCCTCTCTCGGGGCCGCGGTCGTGGTCAACAACCGCAACCGCGAGGTCGACTCGGCCGGCTCGGTGGTCGCCGAGATCACCGCGGCCGGCGGGCGCGCCGTCGCCGACTACAGCGACGTCGCCGACCCGCACGCCGGGGAGGACCTCGTCGCGCTGGCCCTGTCCGCCTTCGGCCGGCTCGACTTCTGCGTCACGAGCGCCGCGGTGAGCGCGCCGGCGATGTTCCACAAGACGTCGGTCGAGGCCTTCGCCGCCGTGCAGACCGTCAACGTGCTCGGCACCGCGGGCGTCGCCGCCGCGGCCGCCCGGCACCTGCGCGGCGCGGGCGGCGGGCGGATCGTGCTCGTGGCCAGCACCGCGGGGCTGCACGGGGAGCCGACGGTCTCGGCGTACGCGGCCAGCAAGGGCGCGGTCATCGCGCTCGGGCGGACCATCGCCGCCGAGGGGGCGTCGCGCGGGGTGTTCACCAACGTGCTGCTGCCCTACGCGACGACCCAGATGACCGACGCCGGGATGGCCGGGCAGTTCCGCGACGCGATGACGGCGGCCTCGGTCGCGCCGGTGGTCGCCGCGCTCGTCGACCCGGCGGGGACCCTCAACGGCGAGGTGATCGTGGCCGCGAACGGCTCGCTGCGCGCGACGAGCGCCGTGGAGTGGGGCACCGTGCGCGTGCCGTCCACGCTGGACGCCGCGGGGCTGGCCGGGCTGCTCGGCTCCAGCCGGGCCGGGAAGCCGCACGAGTACCGCACCGCCCAGGACGCCTTCGCCGACTTCGCCGAGGAGACGCTGCCGTGAACTTCAGCGCGTTGCTGATCAACCTCGGCGCGACCGTCGTCGCCGTGGCGCTCGTGATGGCCCTGACGATGGCGTACGCGCTGCGGCGCCGGGAGCAGAGCATCGTGGACACGGTGTGGGGGCTCGGCTTCGTCGTGGTGGCCGCCGTCTCCTTCGTGCTCTCCGCCGGGCACGGCGACCCGGTGCAGCGCTGGGTGACCCTCGCGCTCACGGCGGTCTGGGGCGTGCGGCTCGGCGTCTACATCCACGCGCGCAACCGGGGCAAGGGCGAGGACCCGCGGTACGCGGCCCTGCTGCGGCGCAACCAGGGGAAGCTGGTGCCGTACGTCATCCGGACCATCTACTGGCCGCAGGGCGCCATCATGTGGGTCGTCTCCCTGCCGGTCCAGGCGGCCATGTACGTCGCCGAGCCGGTGCCGGCGCTGCTGTGGGCCGGTGTCGTGGTGTGGGCGGTCGGCTTCGCGTTCGAGGCGGTCGGCGACGCGCAGCTGGCCCGGTTCAAGCGTGACCCCGCCAACGCCGGCCGGCTGATGGACCGGGGCCTGTGGGCGTGGACGCGGCACCCGAACTACTTCGGCGACTCCGTGGTGTGGACGGGCCTGTTCCTGCTCGCGTGCTCGCACTGGGCCGGGCTGTTCACCGTGATCGGCCCGGTGCTGATGACCCACATGCTCGTGAACAAGAGCGGCAAGGCGCTGCTGGAGCGGCGGATGAGCCGGTCCCGCGGCCCGGAGTTCGCCGAGTACGCGGCCCGCACCTCCGGCTTCTTCCCGCGCCCGCCCCGCCGTGCATGACGTCGGTGATCTGCTGGACGTGCTGGACCTCCGGCGGATCGGCGCATCCGTGTTCGAGGGGCGCAACGGCGCGCTCGACCTGCCCCGCGTCTTCGGCGGCCAGCTCGCGGCGCAGGCCCTCGTCGCCGCCGCGCGGACCGTCCCGGCGCCCCTGGTGCCGCAGTCGCTGCACGCCACGTTCCTGCGCCCGGGCCGCTCCGGGCTCGCGAACCGGTTCGAGGTCACGCACGTGCGCGACGGCCGCAGCCGCACGACCCGCGCCGTCGACCTGCTCCAGGACGGCAAGGCGGTCCTGCGCCTGACGGCCGCGTTCGGCACCCCGGCCGCCGGGGTCGCCCACCAGACCCCGGCCCCGGAGGCGGGCCGGCCCGGGGACGCGCCGACGCTGGACGAGAGCATCGCCGACGTGGGCGGGCTGACCGGCCTGTGGAGCGGCTTCAGCGCCGTCGAGATCCGCGTGGCCCCCTGCGCCGACGGGCCGCCGTCGCGCGGGCTGCTGTGGATGCGCGCCGCCGGCCCGCTGCCCGCCGATCCGCTCGTCCACGCGGCGGTGCTCTGCTACGCGACCGATCTCACGCTGCTGTCGGCGGCGCTGGTACCGCACGGCCTGCGCCTGGGCCGCGAGCGCGACCACGACCACGCCTGGGACACCGTGTCGCTCGACCACGCGCTGTGGTTGCACCACATCCCCCGGGCCGACGAGTGGCTGCTGTTCGACCAGCACTCGCCGGTCGCCTCGCACGGCCGCTCGCTGGCCACCGCGCACGTCTACGACCGGACCGGCGAGCTGTGCGCCACGGTCACCCAGGAGGGCCTGCTCGTCGCGACGCCCTTGGCGTGAGCTACCGCAGCTGCTCCAGCACCGGGCCCTCGGGCGTGTCGACCACGCGCCAGCCGGCGTCGGCGATCTCGCCGCGGATGCGGTCGGACTCGGGCCAGTCGCGGCGCTGCCGCGCGTCCTCCCGCCGGGCCAGCAGCGCGCGCAGCTCGTCGTCCACCGTGGACACGTCGGCGCGGCCGTCGAGGTCGGCCGGGTTCAGCTCGCCGAGGCTCAGGCCGAGCACCGCGTCGGCCGCGGCCAGCAGCGCCGCGAGGTCCGTGTCGGGCAGGTCGTCGCCGCGCACGACGGTGTTCAGGTCGGCCAGCGCCCGCGGGGTGTTCAGGTCCTCGGAGACGGCCTCGTCGAGCCGGGCCAGGGCCGCCCGCCCGGCGTCCGTGGTCATCGCGGCCCGGGCCGCCGCCAGCGTCGGCAGCTGCGGCAGCGGGCGCAGCGCCTGGGCCCGGCCGGCGAGGCGGCGCAGGGTGCTGGAGGCGGCGCGCACGGCCGCGTCCGTCAGCTCCAGCTGGCTGCGGTAGGTGGCGGTGAGCAGGAAGTAGCGGTAGGCCAGCGGATGCAGGCCGTCGTCGACGAGGTCCTGCAGCAGCGGGGCGCCGCCCTCGGACTTGGCGACCTTGCGGTTGCGCAGGAGCACGAACTCGTTGTGCAGCCAGAGCGGCACCCAGGAGCGGTCCTCGCCGAGGTACGCCTCGGACTGCGCGATCTCGTTGACGTGGTGGATCTCGCGGTGGTCGACGCCGCCGGTGTGGATGTCGAAGTGCCGGCCCAGCAGGTCGATGCTCATGACCGAGCACTCGAGGTGCCAGCCGGGCACGCCCGGGCCCCACGGGGAGTCCCAGCGCATGACCCGCCGCTGGCCGGGCGCCTCGGTGCGCCACACGGCGAAGTCGGCCTTGTTGCGCTTGCCGGGCACGGTCTCCAGGCGGGCTCCCTCGCGCTGGCCCTCCATCGAGATCTGGGCGAGGGTGCCGTAGCCGGGCGAGCGGGCGGTGTCGAAGTACAGGCCGCTGTCGATGCGGTACGTGTACCCGCGCTCGTCCAGCGCGCGGGCGAAGTCGCGCATCTGCGGCACGTAGTCGGAGGCCCGCGGCAGGTCCGACGGCGTGCGCACGTTGAGCCGCGCGATGTCGCGCAGGTAGGCCTCGGTGTAGTGGCCGGTGACCTCGCGGACCGACTTGAGCTCGCGGCGCGCGGCGGCCTCGACCTTGTCCTCGCCGAGGTCGCTCTCGCCGACCGTGTGGCCGACGTCGGTGATGTTGACGACCTGGCGCACCCGCAGGCCCTTCCACTCCAGCACGCGCCGCAGGGTGTCGCTGAAGACGTACGGCCGCATGTTGCCCAGGTGCGCGTAGGAGTAGACGGTGGGGCCGCACGTGTAGACGCCGACCTCGCCGGGCACCAGCGGGCGCAGCGGCTCCGCCCGCCGGGTGAGCGAGTTGTACAGCGTGATGGGTGCGCCGTCGGCCATGAGGCGAACGGTACCAACCGCGGGTGCCCGCGGCCCTGTCCCCCGTGCGAGCTACACGGCGGTGCCCACCTCGCGGTGACGTCCGCGGCCCCTCGCACGCCATAGCGTCGTCGATGTGAGCGCGGCACGGGCCGCGCACCGGCTGAAGGGGTTGCGATGAACGAGACGAGGACCGTGCCGGCGCGGCGGATCGGGCTGCGCCTGCTCGTCATGCTCGTGGTGTTCGCGATCGTGCTCGTGGTGTCGGCGGCGGTCAACTCGGCCGCGGCCGGAAACGCCGTCACGGCCCTCGTGTGCGGGGCGCTCACGGCGGCGGGCGGGCTGCTGCTGTACCGATGGATCGTCGGCCGGCTCGAGCGGCGCCCGGTGGACGAGATCGCCGCGGCGCGGATGGTGCCGCAGGTGCTGCGGTGGGCGGGCGCCGGCATCGCGCTCTTCGCGGTGACGATCGGCGTCATCGCGCTGTTCGGCGGCTACCGCGTCGCCGGCTGGGGCTCGGTGAGCGCGGCGACCGCCACCCTCGGCACCATGATCGGCGCGGCCGTCGCCGAGGAGCTGCTCTTCCGCGGCGCCCTGTTCCGGCTCGTCGAGCAGTGGCTGGGCACGTGGGTCGCGCTCGCCGTCTCCGGCGTGCTGTTCGGCGCGCTGCACCTGCTCAACCCGGGCGCGACGGTGTGGGGCGCGATCGCGATCGCGGCCGAGGCCGGCCTGATGCTCGGCGCCGCGTACACCGCCACCCGCTCCCTGTGGGTGCCGATCGGGCTGCACCTCGGCTGGAACTTCGCCGAGTCGGGCCTGTTCGGCACGGTCGTGTCGGGCACCACCGGCACGCACGGCCTGCTGCGCGGGGCGGCGAGCGGCTCGGACCTCGTCAGCGGCGGCGGGTTCGGCCCGGAGGGCAGCGTCTTCGCGATCGTCGCGGGCGGGGCCGTCGCCGCGGTGCTGCTGCGGCGCGCGTACCGCCAGGGCCTGATCGTGCGCCGCGGCGGCGCCGGGTGAGGGCTGTGCCCGCGGCCATGACCGAGGACATCGCCCACGACCGCGGCGGCTACGCTGCGGTCGTGTCGCGTCTGCCGCTCGGCCGCCGGGGCGCCGCGGCCCTGGCCTGGTGGCGCGCGCGCAGCGTGGTGCTGCGCGACGGCGCCTTCGGGCTGCTGCTGGCGCTGCTGGCCTTCGTGCCGCAGCTGGCCGGGGCCGGGACGCGCCTCGGCGAGCTGCCGCACCGCCCGCTCGACGCGCTCGCCGTGGTGGCCATGCTCGCGCAGACGCTCCCGCTGGCCGGGCGGCGGCGCCTTCCCGCGGCGTGCTTCGCGCTGGCGGCGGCCGGGTTCGCGGTGCAGGAGCTGCGCGGGTACGCCACGTTCGCGGGCGCGGGCCTGCTCGTCGCGCTCTACAGCGTGGCCGCGCACCAGGAGCGGTTCCGGGCGTGGGTCGCCGCGGGCGCGGTGGCCGCGTACGCCGGGCTGGCCGCGGCCCTGCACGCCGCCGGATCGGCCGCGCGGCCGGCGGACTACACGATCTTCTTCCTGCTCGTGGCGGGCGGCTGGGCGATGGGGGCGTGGGTGCGGCGGGGAAGGATCGCCGAGGGCGAGCGGCGGCGGGCCACGGCGGCGGCCGCCCGCGCCGCGGAACGGGCCCGGATCGCGCGCGAGCTGCACGACGTGATCACCCACCACGTGACCGCGATGGTGGTGCAGGCCGATGCCGCGCAGTTCCTCGCGGCCCGCCCGGAGCGGCTCACGGCGAACCTGACGGCGATCAGCGGGACCGGCCGGCGGGCGCTCGGCGAGCTGCGGGACCTGCTCGGCGTGCTGGACCCGGACCGGGTCGCGCCGCGCGGGGACCTGCCGGCCCTGGCCGGGATCGGCGACCTCGTGGCGCGGGCCCGGGCCGCGGGGCAGCCGGTGGAGCTGGTCGAGGAGGGGCGGCCGGGCGGGCTCGGCTCGGGCCGCGAGCTGGCCGGCTACCGGGTGGTGCAGGAGGCGCTGACGAACGCGCTGAAGTACGCGGCCGGGCAGCCGACCGTCGTGCGGGTCGCGCACCGCGACGACGGCGTGCGCATCACCGTCACCAGCGCGCCCGGCACCACGCCCGCGCGCCCGGTCGGCGGCTCCGGCCGCGGGCTGGACGGGCTGCGCGACCGCGTCGAGGTCTTCGGCGGCTCCCTCGACGCCGGCCCCGACCCCGCCGGCGGCTTCACCGTGACCGCCCGAATCCCCGCTGGAGAGCTCGCATGACCCGGGTACTCGTCGCCGACGACCAGGCGCTGGTGCGCACCGGGTTCGTCACCATCCTCGACGCGCAGGACGATCTGGAGGTCGTCGGCGAGGCGAGCGACGGCCGCGCCGCCGTCGACCTCGCCCGGCGGCTGCGCCCGGACGTCGTGGTGATGGACATCCGGATGCCGGTGCTGGACGGGATCGAGGCCACCCGGCAGCTGGCCGGGCCGGGCGTCGCCGAGCCGATCAGGACGCTCGTGGTGACGACGTTCAACCTCGACGAGTACGTGTTCCAGGCCCTGCGCGCGGGGGCGAGCGGCTTCCTGCTCAAGGACGCCACGCCGCAGCAGCTCGTCGCGGGCGTGCGCACCGTGGCCGCGGGCGACTCCCTGCTGGCCCCGGCGGTGACGCGGCAGCTGATCGGACGTTTCGGCACGCGGGTGCGCCCGGCCGAGCCGCTGGTGAGCGCGCGCGGCGTGCTGGCGCCGCGGGAGCTGGAGGTGCTGCGGCTGATCGCGACGGGCCTGTCGAACGCGGAGATCGCCGCGACGCTGGTGATCAGCGCGGAGACGGTGAAGACGTACGTGTCGCGGATCCTCACGAAGCTGGACCTGCGCGACCGTGTGCAGGCTGTCGTGTACGCGTACCGCAACGGCCTCGCCGACCCCGACGACTAGCGGCTTTTCCAATCGGCTTAGTATGATTTGGCCATGGCGGGCGAACACGTGGCGGGCGAATACCTGTGGTACATCCCGAACGAGGTGCGGCCGGGCCACCGCGGCGACGACGTGGTCGAGGGGCACAACAGCCTCGGCACGCTCACCGAGCAGGCCCTCGCGGTCGAGGCGCACGGCTGGGGCGGGGCGCTCATCGGCGCCGGGTGGGGGCGGCCCGACACGTTCACCGTCGCCACGGCGCTCGCGATGCGCACGACCACGTTCCGGCCGTTGATCGCGGTCCGGCCCGGCTACTGGCATCCGGCCCGGTTCGCTGCCGCGGCCGCCACGCTCGACCACCTCAGCGGCGGCCGGGTGCTCATCAACGTCGTCTCCGGCCGCGACTCCCTCGCCGAATACGGCGACGCCGAGGCCGACCCGGGCCGCCGCTACGACCGCACACGCGAGTTCCTGCAGGTCGTACGGCGGCTGTGGACGCGGGAGCGGGTCACGTACCGCGGCGAGTTCTTCAGCGTCGAGCGGTCCACCCTCGCCGTGCGGGGACGCCACCCCCGGCTGTACTTCGGCGGCGCCTCCGAGGCCGCCGAGCGGGTCGCGGCGGCCGAGGCGGACGTGCAGCTGTTCTGGGGCGAGCCCCTCGACGGGGTGCGCGAGCGGATCGAGCGGCTACGGGCGCTCGGCGCGCGGCACGGGCGGGACCTGCCGCCGCTGGAGTTCGGCCTGCGGGTCACCACGCTGGTCCGCGACACCGCCGCCGAGGCCTGGGCCGAGGCCGAGGCGCGGGTGGCCCGGATGGCCGCGGCCGGCGTCGCGCGGGACGCGAACTGGGACGCCGCCACCGGCCAGGGGCGCCTGCAGGCCCTCGCGGAGCGCGGCGACGTGCTCGACGAGTGCCTCTTCACGGCGCCGGGCCGGGTCGGCGGCGCCGGGGCCGGCACCACGTGGCTGGTCGGCTCCGCGGCCGACGTCGCACGGTCGCTGCGCCGCTACCGCGACCTCGGCGTCACCCACTTCGTGCTCTCCGACACGCCCTACCTGGCCGAGGTCGAGCGGCAGGGCCGCGGGCTGCTGCCACTGCTGCGCGCGACGGGAACCGCCGAGCCGCCGGCGGCGTCTGTGTCCGTGTGAGACGACTGCTGCTCGCGGCCCTCGCCGCGGTGTTCATGAGCGGGTGCGCGCCCGCCGGCCCGGTCCACTCCGGGGCCGGCTCGGCGGCCCTGATGCGCGGGTTCGGGGTCTCGGCCGACGAGGCCGTGGCGGAGCGGGTGCCGCTGGTGCACCTGCGGGTGTGCGGGTCGTGGGGCTGCCACGAGCTGGACGTGCCGCTGACGGTGTCGGGGACGATGAGCGCGCTGCCGTGCCCGTCGACCGGCGACCCCGCGGCCGTGTGCGGGGCGGTGCAGCAGCCGGGGCCGGCGCCCGGCTACGGCTACGCGCCGATCCCCGAGCTGACGCTGGAGGCGGTCACCGTGGACGTGTCGACGCCGCCGGGCGCGCCGATGGCCGTCGCCGCGTCGCTCACCGTACGGCCGCGCGGGGCGTGCCCGGACGCGGGACCGTCGTGCGCCGACCCGACCCCGCAGGCGGAGATCCGCATCTCCGCCGACGGGTCGGTGCGTCAGACGCGCTAGCGCTCGGCCTTGTCCAGCAGCGCGCGGATCGCGGGGGCGTCGGCGGGGCCCTCGCGGTACGGCGTGCCGTAGACCGGCGTGTCCGGCTGCGAGCGCCAGCTCTCGGCCAGGTCCCCGCCGTCCACGGCGTCCCAGCCGATCGCGTCGAGGAACTCGGTCACGGTCCGCTTCGCGGCGGCGTCGTCGCCGAAGATCGGCAGCGCGGGCCGGTCCGCGGCGCCGGCCGGGCGGCCCTGCTCGCCGAGGTGCTGCGACCAGATGTTGTTGAAGCCCTTCACGACCTTCGCGGTGCCCAGGTGCTCCTGCAGCAGGCCGCTGGAGGTGGCGGTACCGCTGTCGAGCTCGGCGAGGTTGCCGTCGCGGGCCGGGTAGTAGTTGTTCGTGTCGATGACGACCTTGCCGGCCAGGGGCTCGGCGGGCACCGCGCGGTAGGCCTTCAGCGGCACCGTCACCACCACGATGTCACCGGCGGCCGCGGCGTCGGCCGCGCGGGCGGCCCGCGCCTTCGGCCCGAGCTCGGCGACGAGGTCCGCGAGGGTCTCGGGCCCGCGCGAGTTGCTGAGCACGACGTCGTAGCCGGCGGCGATCGCGAGCCGCGCCACGGTGCCGCCGATGTTGCCGCTGCCGATGAGTCCGATCGTTGTCATATTCGCCGCAACTCATCGGCTGGACCGCACATTTCCGGTGTGACGCAGCAGACGCCGGGCGCCCGCCTCACGCGTTCAGGTAGGCCAGGACCGCCAGGACGCGCCGGTTGTCGTCGTCGGAGGGCGGCAGCTCGAGCTTGGTGAGGATGTTGTTGATGTGCTTGCTGACCGCCTTCTCCGTGATGCGCAGCTTGGCCGCGATCGCGGCGTTGGAGCGGCCCTCGGCCATCTCCCCCAGCACCTCCCGCTCGCGGGCGGTGAGCACGGCCAGCGGCTCACGGCGGGCCAGCATCTGCGTGATCACCTCGTGGTCCATGGCGGTGCCCCCGCCGGCCACGCGGCGCACGGCGCCGACGAACTCGTCGACGTTGGAGACCCGGTCCTTGAGCAGGTAGCCGACGCCGCCGGCGGGGGTGCTCAGCAGCTCGCGGGCGTAGAGCGGCTCGACGTGCTGGGACAGCACGAGCACGGGCAGGCCGGGCATCTCCGCGCGGGCGGCGATGGCCGCCTGCAGGCCCTCGTCGGTGAACGTCGGGGGCAGGCGCACGTCGATCACGGCCACGTCGGGGCGGTGCTCGGCGAGCGCGGGCAGCAGCGCCGGGCCGTTGTCGACGGCGGCGACGACCTCGAAGTCGAAGGCCTGCAGGAGCCGGGTCAGTCCGTCCCGGAGGAGGGCATGGTCCTCGGCGATGACAACGCGCACGGCAACTCCATGGTGATGACGGTGGGTCCCCCGGACGGACTCGACAGCGCGATGGTGCCGTCGAAGGCGGCGAGGCGGCGTTCGATCCCGCGCAGACCGGTGCCGCAGGCCGGGTCCGCGCCGCCGTTGCCGTCGTCGGTGACGACCATGGTCAGGTCGCCGCCGACGTGCTGGATCGACACCGATCCGCTGCGGGCGCGGCTGTGCCGGATCATGTTGGTCAGCGCCTCGGCGACGGCGAAGTACGCCGCGGACTCCACCGGCGTGTCCGGCCGGCCCGGCAGGTCGATGACGACCGCGATCGGCAGCGGCAGGCTGATCGCCAGGGCGCGGATCGCGCCGGCGAGGCCCCGCTCGGCGAGCACCGGCGGATGGATGCCGCGCACGAGGTGCCGCAGCTCGTCCAGGGCCGTGCCGCTGGCCTCCCGGGCCTCGGCGAGCAGCCTGTGGGCCTGGGCCGGGTCGCGGTCCATGAGCGTGTCGGCCAGCCCGATGATCATGCTCAGGGAGACGAGCCGGGCCTGGACGCCGTCGTGCAGGTCGCGTTCGATGCGCCGCAGCTCGGCGGCCTGGGCGTCGACCGTGTCGGCCCGCGTGACCGTCAGCTGGGCGACCCGCAGCCGCAGCTCGGCGGCCTTGGTCGGGGCGAGGAAGAGCCGGGCGAACAGCGCGTCGACCCGGCGCAGCCAGGGCGCCACGCCGAGGCCGACAGCCAGGATGACCGCGCCCTGCGGCAGACACATCAGCACCTCGGCGGGGGCGCGCAGGTGCCACACGGCGCCGTAGCCGTACCAGCCGGTGCCGAGCCAGATCCACACCGGCGTCAGCGTCAGGCCGGCCAGCCCGTACAGCGGGATGAGCACCGCGATGCACCCGAGCCCGGCGCCGACGATCGCGCCGGGGGCGAGCCAGGCGAGATCCCGCCAGGTGGCCGGGTCGGTCACGGTCCACCGGAAGTACGGCCAGCTCCCGGCGACGGCCCCCGGCGGCGGTGGATGGTACGGCCGGGCCACGACGACCCGGGCCCGGCACGCCCGCCGCCGCTCCAGGTCCGTTCGCATCCGAACGAGGGCCATCGCCCACGGGACGAGGGCCAGGCCAAGGAACGGCACCGGCGCCAGCGCCAGCGCGACGAGGGCCATCACCAGCAGCAGCAGATTGGTGAGCGCCAGGCCGACCGAGGCCAGGCCGGCCAGCACGGCACCCGCGCCACGCCGGGCCAGCCGCCCCATCCACACACCGGTCGCCGCCACATCCACACGTCATATAGTGCCCGGCGAACCTGAAGGTGGTGCTAGCACCACCACCGCGCACGACATAGCGCTCCTGACGCGGCGCCCCGGCGCCGCTGTGATGGAGGCATGACTGCCACCATCTCGCGGCCGACGACCGGCAGCGACTTCGCCGCCCTGGCCCGCCGGATCAACGCCGAGGGGCTGATGCACCGACGGCCCGCCTACTACGCCGTCCGCATCGGCGTGGTCGCGCTCCTGTACGCCGGCGGCTGGGCCGCGTTCGGCCTCATCGGCGAGTCCTGGTGGCAGTTGGCCACCGCGGCGGTCCTCGCGGTGGCGTTCACCCAGCTGGCCCTCGTTTCCCACGACCTGGCCCACCGGCAGGTGTTCCGCACCAAGCGCCCCAGCGAGGTGGCCGGGCTCGTCGCCGGCAACCTGGGCATCGGGATGAGCTACGGCTGGTGGATGGACAAGCACACCCGCCACCACAACAACCCGAACCACGACGACCTCGACCCGGACGTCGCGCCCGAGGTGCTCATCTGGGCGACGGAGTCGGCGTTCGGGCGGCGCGGGCTGAAGGGCTTCATCACCCGCCACCAGGCCGGGCTGTTCTTCCCGCTGCTCTCCCTGCTCGCGATCGACCTGAAGGTGTCCAGCGTCAAGGCGCTGCGCAACGGCACCGTCAAGCGCCGCGGCCTGGAGACCGCGCTGCTGATCGTGCACGCGGTCGCGTTCGTCAGCGCGCTGCTGCTCGTGCTCTCCCCGCTGCAGGCGCTCGCGTTCCTGCTCGTGCACCAGGCGATCTTCGGGGTGTACCTCGGCATGACGTTCGCCCCGAACCACAAGGGGATGCCGCACCCGACCGGCGACGAGGACTTCCTGCGCAAGCAGGTGCTCACCTCACGCAACGTGCGCGGGGGCTGGATCGCCGACCACGCGATGGGCGGCCTGAACTACCAGATCGAGCACCACCTGTTCCCCGGCATGCCCTCGGTCAACCTGCGCAAGGCCCAGCCGATCGTCGAGGCCTACTGCGCGGAGATCGGCCTGCCCTACGCCAAGACGGGGCTCGTCGCGTCCTACCGGCAGGCGCTCGCCTTCCTGCACGAGGTCGGCGCCCCCGCCCGCGCCGAGCACCGGGCGCGCCGCGGCTAGCCCGCGAGCAGGTTGTTGCGGTCCATGAACGCGCGGAGGGTCTCGGCGTCCTCCGCGCTCATGAACGCCTTCGGGATCACGGTGGCGGGGATGCGCCCGACGTACACGATCCAGAACTCCGGCGTCTCGGTCACCCGCGACACGCCGTCCCACGCGATGCCGCCCTCCTCGGAGCCGCTGCGCATCATGATGTTGTCGTCGGTGATGTCGTAGCCGCCCTCGACCGCATACCGGCCCGAACGGCGCCTGGCCTGGAACCGGACCCAGGGCGCATACAGCATCGACAGGATCCCGCCGATGATCAGGGCGAGATAGAGCGAGTGCAGCGACCGCCCCCAGTCCGCCACCCGCTCCAGCGCGACCCCGACGACGCCCAGCCCCAGCAGCCACGCGCCGATCACGGTGAACCGGCGCAGCCGGGCCGCGCTGAGCACCGCGGCGACACGCCCCGGGTAGCCGGGATCGGCCGGCACATCGAATCGGATCTGCACCCGAGCACGCTATCAGCGGGCGGCCCAGTGGCCCGCGACAAGCACCACGCGGAAGCCGTCCGGGTCGGCGACCGTCACCCCGGCCCGGTCCCAGAACGGGTTGGCGCTGGGCACCACCGGCGCGCCCGAGCGCGCGACGAGGGCGTCGACCGCCTCGCGGGAGCCCAGGTAGAGCACCAGCAGGTCCTCCACGTGCGGGCTCGGCGGCTCCACGTGCGCGGTCGCGGTGAACTCGAGATGCGCGCCGGTGCCGGGCAGGTCCAGCATCACCCCGTCGTAACCCTCATGGTCCTCGAACCGGCCGATCTCCGGCAGGCCGAGGCCGTCGCGGTAGAAGGCCACGACCGTCTCCAACTGCGGCGTCTGGCGGGCGATGCGCACCTGCATGCCGTCCAGCCTAGCGATCGCACCGTCGCGCGACGATCACCCCGGCTTGCGGGCCACCACGCCGTAGATGCCCAGGTCGCGGCTGACGGGCCGGGCGGCCGCCGGGTCGTCGGGCCGCCAGTCGGCCACGGGCACGATCCCGGGCTCGAGGATGTCCAGGCCGCGGAGGTACCCCTCCAGCGTGGCCCGGCTCCGGGCGCGCACGTCGGTCCCGCCGGCGGCGAACATCTTCTCGTACGCCGCGATGCCCTCGGCGTCGGAGAAGTCCATCGTGCCGTGGCTGAGCACCACGTGGCTGCCGGGCGCGAGCGCGTCCACGAGCGTGCGGACGATGCCCTCGACCTGCTCGTCGTCGTGCAGGAAGTGCAGCACCGCGACGAGCAGCAGCCCGGTCGGCCGGGTCAGGTCCAGCTCGCTGCGCCGCAGGATCGCCGCCGGGTCGCGCACGTCGGCCTCGAGGTAGGCCGTGTGCCCGCGGGGGTCGCCGACGAGCAGCGCCTGGGCGTGCATCATCACGATCGGGTCGTTGTCGACGTAGACGACCCGCGACTCGGGCGCCACCGCCTGCGCGACCTCGTGCGTGTTGTCCGGGGCCGGCAACCCGGTGCCGATGTCGAGGAACTGCCGCACCCCGGCCTCGGCCACGGCCCGCACCGCACGGCGCAGGAACGCCCGGTTCGCCCGCGCCAGCTCGACGACCGCGGGGAACGCCGCGGCGATCGCGTCCCCCGACGCCCGATCGGCGGCGAAGTGGTCCTTGCCGCCGAGCCAGTAGCTGTACCGGCGCGCGGGGTGCGGCACCGACGTGTCGATCCGGGTGCTGTCCATCACCATGGAAGGTAATGGATCGCGGCCGGAGGGCGCCAGACGCTACACTGAGCGTGACGCCGCAGTCGCGGTGCTCCCGGACGAGTGGAGTCGTACCCGGCCTGCAAAGACGACCGCCCGAAAGCATGGTGTGGTTGTCATGGCTTGGCTTGTTCTCGTCGTTTCCGGCCTGTTCGAGTCCGTCTGGGCGATTGCCCTGAGCCGCTCGGCGGGCTTCTCCCGTCTCGTCCCCACCGTCGTCTTCGCCGTCGGCCTCGCGCTGAGCATGGCCGGCCTCGGCTACGCCCTGCGCACGATCCCGGTCGGCACCGGCTACGCCGTGTGGGTCGGCATCGGCGCGGCCGGCACCGCCCTGGCCGGCATGATCTTCCTCGGCGAGCCGGCCGGCGTGCTGCGCGTGCTGTCCCTGATCCTGGTCGTCGCCGGCGTCATCGGCCTCAAGATCTTCCACTAGCCTGGCAGCACCCGGTGGCACGATTGGTCGGATGCAGATCGACCTGACCGGGCGCACCGCGCTCGTCACCGGATCCACCCGCGGCATCGGCGCCGCCATCGCCGCCGGGCTCGCACGGGCCGGCGCCCGCGTCGGCGTCAACGGCCGCGGCGACGACTCGGTCGCCGCGGCCCTGGACCGGCTCGGCGACGGGGACTTCGTCGCCGTGCCCGGTGACGTCGCCACCGACGAGGGCACCCAGCGGGTGCTGGACACGCTCCCCGCCGTCGACATCCTCGTCAACAACCTCGGGATCTTCGGGGCCCGGGAGCCGCTGGAGATCACCGACGACGAGTGGCGGCGCTACTTCGAGACCAACGTGCTCTCCGCCGTACGCCTCACCCGCGCCTACCTCCCCGGGATGATCGCGGCCGGGTGGGGGCGGGTGCAGTACATCGCCAGCGACTCCGCCGTCGCCATCCCGGCCGAGATGATCCACTACGGGGTGTCGAAGACGGCGCTGCTCGGCGTCGCGCGCGGGTTCGCCAAGGCGGCCGCCGGCAGCGGGGTGACCGTCAACTCGGTGATCGCCGGGCCCACCCACACCGGCGGCGTGGAGGACTTCGTGTACGAACTCGTCGACCGCGACCTGCCCTGGGACGAGGCCCAGCGCGAGTTCATGCGCCGGCACCGGCCGCAGTCGCTGCTGCAACGGCTCATCGAGCCCGAGGAGATCGCGAACCTCGTCGTGTACCTCAGCTCACCCCTCGCCTCGGCGACCACCGGCGGCGCGGTGCGGGTCGACGGCGGATATGTCGACGCGATCCTGCCCTGACCCGAATTGTTGCGAACCGGCGCCGAGCCGCGATGCACAGAACATGGACACCAACCTGCCACCCCTGCGGGCCGTGATCTATCTGCGCGAGATGCGGTACGTCGACGAGTGCAACGACCACGCCGACCGCAGCGGCTACGACACCGTCGACACCGTGCACGACCCCGACGGCGTGCTGCTGCAGGAGCTGCTCAACCGGGCTCTCGGCGGCGAGCTCGACGTCATCGTCACCTGGGACTACGCGAGCCTCCCGCACGACACCGTCCCCCGCATCGAGCTCGTCGGGCACTCCCGGTAGCCGCGGCCGCACCGACGGCCAGGGTCACAGCGCGTTTCGCGTCCTAGGAAACCAGGTCATGGGATGCCGGAAAGGGCCCGCCGCGCACCCCGCGCGGCGGGCCCGGTATCCGGACGGCCTACGGCTGCGGCTTGTAGGTCGCCGCCGAGAAGTCGGCGGGCAGGCCGCCACCGGTCATGTCCTGCACCCACAGGCCGAAGAAGGCGCCGGTGAAGCCCCACGCCCGGGCGAGGTCGCCGTCGAACTCGCGGACGTACTCGTCCGAGAGGATCGACGCGTCGAACGGCCCCCACTCGGTTTCCCCGCACGACGCCCGCAGCGCGCCCCCGTCGAGGTCGAGCCGAAGCCGCACCGCCCCCGCGACCGGTACCGCCGGGCCGTGCAGCCGCAGCCGCCCGCGGTCGCTGGACAGCACGTCCACGACCGCGCCGAGCCGCTCGTCGAAGCCGACGCGCAGGAAGTACCAGTTGCGGCTGTTGTAGTACGCGGTGATCCCGGCCATGTGCTGGAAGTGCCCGGGCCGGAACTCGACCGTCGCCTCGAACGTGGCGCGGGCGTGCTGCACCCGCCGGGCCACGAGGCTCTCCCCCATCAGCGCGCCGGCCGAGCGGCCGCCGTGGATGCGCAGGTGGCCCGGGCGGGCCTCGGTGCTCACCCAGTCGCGGGCCGCCGGGCGGCGCAGGGTCGCCCAGTGCACGCCGAGCCCGAGCGCGGCGAAGTCGTCCGTCTCCGGCTCGTCCGGCCACGGGTGCGCGGGCAGCCGCGGGGCGGGGACCTCGTCGTGCGGCACTCCACCGTCGATCCGGGGCCAGCCCGCCTCCGTCCACGTGACGCGCTGGATCGCCGTCTCGCGGCCGAGCACGCAGCGGCCCCGTGGGCTCAGCGGCCGGCCGGTCAGGTGCGCGAAGAACCACTCACCGGCCGGGGTGTCCACGAGGCTGCCGTGGCCCGCCTTCTGCAGCGCGAGGTCGGGCCGGTGCACGGAGGTGATGAGCGGCGAGCCCGGGTCCGTCTCGTAGGGGCCGAGCAGGTCCCGCGAGCGGGCGACGGTGGCCTGGTGGAACCACTCCGTGCCGCCCTCCGCCGTGACGAGGTAGTACCAGCCGTCGCGGCGGTACACGTGCGGCCCCTCGGTCATGCCCGCCGGCGTGCCCGTGTAGATGGTGACGGGCTCGCCGACGAGCCTGCGCCCGGCCCGGTCGTACTCCTGCGCGATGATGCCGTTGGCCCACGGGTTGCCCGGGCGCCAGTCGGTCCGGTTGGACAGCAGCCAGCTGCGCCCGTCGCCGCCCTCGCCGGTGTCGTGGAACAGCGACGGGTCGAAGCCCTGCGCGTGCAGCGGCACCGGGTCGGACCACGGCCCCTCGATGGAGGGCGCGGTGACCAGGAAGTTGGGCGTGTCCCAGAAGCCCGAGTAGGACTTCACGTCGGTGTAGACGAGGTGGAACAGGCCGTCCGCATAGGACAGGCAGGGCGCCCAGATGCCGCCGGAGTCGGGATCGCCGGTCATGTCGAGCAGGCGCAGGCTGTCCAGCGCCCCGCCGATCGGCCGCCAGTGCACCAGGTCCCGGGAGTGGTGCAGGCGGACCCCGGGGTACCACTCGAAGGTCGAGGTGGCGAGGTAGTAGTCGTCGCCGGCCCGCAGGATGGACGGGTCCGGGTGGAATCCGGGCAGCACCGGGTTCACGATGTTCACAGTGGTTCCCATTCTTCTTGCTACTTGCCGAATCCGGCGGCGAGCCCGCTGAGCAGGTGACGGCGGCCGAACAGGTACAGCGCCAGCACCGGCACGGCGGAGAGCACGACCGCGGCCATCAGCCCCGGGACGTTGGTGCCGTACTGGTTCTGGAAGTTCCACAGCCCCAGCGGCAGGACCCGCTGCTCCTCGCTCTGGGTGAGCACCAGCGGGAAGAGGAACCCGTTCCAGGCGCCCAGGCCGACGAAGATGCCGACGCTGGTCAGCCCGGGCCGGGCCAGCGGCAGCACCAGGCGGCCGAAGATGCGCCCGGCGGTGGCGCCGTCGACCGTCATCGCCTCGTAGAGCTCGCCCGGGATGTCCCGCAGCGAACTGGTGAGCACCACGATCGCGATCGGCAGCGAGAAGGCCGCGGTGGGCAGGATGATCGCGGTCAGGGTGTCGTACATGTGCAGGCGCGTGATGATGAGGTAGATCGGCACGATCACGGCCTGCGCCGGCACCGCGAGGCCGAGCAGGAACATGGTGAACGCCGCGCGGATCGTGCGGTTGGGGGTGCGCACGATGGCGTACGCGGCCGGCAGCGCGACCGCCAGCACCAGCAGGACGGTGCCGAACGCCACCACGAGGCTGTTGAACAGGAACGTCGGAAAGCCGAGGTCCCACAGGTCGGCGAAGTTGCCGAGGGTCAGGTCGCGCGGCAGGTCCAGCGGGCCCGCGTCGATGTAGGACTCCTGGGTGCGGAAGCCCGTGATGACGATGTAGTAGACGGGCACGGCGACGATGACGAGCCAGATCGCCGCGGCGATGCCGGCGGGCCAGTTCCAGCGCTGCCGCTGCCGTGCCGACGGCGACGAATGTCCATGCTGGACTCTCGGCCGATCGAGCATCTGGATGCTCATCACGCACCTTCCCGGTCACTGGTCATCCGGTGGTAGCCGGTGGAGCGGACGACGACGATGGACAGCGCGGTGCCGAGGACCACGAGCAGCACCGCCAGGGCGCTGGCGTAGCCCATGTCGAAGCCGACGAAGCCCTTGATGTACATGTGCAGCGGCAGGACGCGGGTCGCCGTGCCGGGGCCGCCGTTCGTCGTCAGCAGGATCATCTCGAAGTAGGTCAGCGAGCCGACCAGCATCAGCACCGACGAGGCGATGATGGTGTTGCGCAGCTGGGGCAGCGTGATGGACAGGAACTGCCGCAGGCCGGTGGCCCCGTCCAGCGCCGCTGCCTCGTAGAGCGACCGGGGGATCTGGCGGGTCGCCGACTGGTACAGCAGCGTGTGGAAGGGCACGAACTGCCACGCGATGATGAACGCGATGACGTACAGCGCCCGGTCGGGGTCACCGAGGAAGTTGCCGTCGCCGATCTTCTCGGCCAGGCCGAAGTTGGGGTCGAGCAGCGCCACGAAGGTGACCGCGATCGCGGCCGTGGACAGCAGCAGCGGCAGGAAGAACAGGCTCGACAGCACCGCCCGGCTGCGCTGCGGCCCGGCCGCCCACACCCCGATGAGCAGGGCGAGGGGCGTCTGCAGCAGCCACGAGACGATGGTCAGCAGCACCGTGCGCCCGGCCGAGCCGAACAGTTCGGTGTCGTCGCCCAGCGCGGCCCAGTTCGACATGCCGGTCCACACCGGGTCGCCCAGGCCGTTCCACTTGGTGAAGCTGAGGTACACGACCGCGAGGACCGGCAGGATGCCGAACGCGGCGAAGAAGACGACCGCCGGCGCGGCCCAGATGACTCCGGGCCGAGCCGACTTGTTCGGGCCGAACGCCTTTGCTGTCGTCATTTCGCCTTGGCCATGTTGGCCACGAACGCGTCGGGGGTGATGTCGCCGAGGAACAGCTTCTGCAGGTTCGTGAGCAGCTCCGCGCCGACCGACGGGCTCAGCGCCTGGTCCCAGGACTGGGTGAAGCTCGGCGCGTCGGCCACCAGGTTGTAGGTGAACGTGGTGAAGTCCGCGTTGGGCTTGCTCTTCAGGGTGTCGCCGACCCCCTTGACCGCGGGGACCTGCCCGGCGTCGATGAGGCCGTTGATGTACTGCTCCGAGGCGAGCGACTCGATGAGGAAGTCCGCCGCCTGCTCCTTGCCCTTGGACGCCGAGTTCACCGAGTAGTAGTTGCTCGGGTTGCCCACGATCGACTTCGGGTCGCCGGAGCCGCCCTCGTAGGTCGGGAAGGGCACCACGCCGAGCTTGCCATCGGTGATGAAGGCGGCGTTGGCCTGCTGCTGCACCGAGAAGTCCCAGGTGCCCATGAGGTGCATCGCGGCCTTGCCGGTGGCCAGCAGCTTCGAGGCGCCCTGGTTGTCGTAGTTGACGCTGGCGAAGTTGGTGCCGAAGGCGCCCCGCTTGGCCAGGGCCTGGATCTCGCCCAGCGACTTCACGACGGCCGGGTCGGCCCAGGCGCCGTCCTTGCCCTCCGCGATCGCCTTGAACTTGTCGGCGCCGCCGATGCGGTCGAGCATGTACTCCAGCCACATGAGCTCGGTCCAGCCCTGCGAGCCGGCGAGCGCGATCGGCGTGACGCCCTTGGACTTGAAGGTGTCGACCAGCGCCAGCAGGTCCGCGTAGGTCTTCGGCGGCTGGACGCCCGCCTGGCTGAAGACCTCCTTGTTGTAGAACAGCACCACGGGGAGCACACCGAGCATCGGCAGGCCGTACTGCTTGCCGTCGACCTTGCCGACGTCCATGACGCTCGGCAGGAACTTGTCCTTGAGCTCCGGGTTCTTGCCGAGCAGGTCGTCGAGCGGCTCGACCTGGCCCGCCTTCACGAACTGGGCGAGGTTGCCGCCGCCCCAGTTGAAGAACACGTCCGGCGCCTGCGGGGAGCCCATGGCGACCTGCAGCTTCTGCTTGTAGGCGTCGTTGACGTACGTGACCAGCTTGACCTTGCTGTTGCTGGCCTTGTTGTACGCGTCGATGCTCTTGGTGGCGATCGGGTTCACGGCCGCGTCCTGGATCGCCCAGACCTGGATGTCCCCGCCGCCCGAGGCGGTCTCGGTGCCGGGGCCGGCGGAGCCGCAGGCGGTGAGCGAAACAGCGAGGCTGGCGGCGATGACTCCGCGTAACAACGCAGAAGTGCGCATGCGCCATCTGTCCTTTCGAGAAACATTTCGAAAACGGGGGTGTGGGGTGTACGGTGCCGATCACAAAGCACCCCCGGCGCAGCGGCAACGGTTTTCGAAACTCAGGTGAGGTCATGACGCTGAACGGCAGGCCCACGATGGCGGAGATCGCGCGGGAGGCGCGGGTCGCCGTCTCGACGGTTTCGAAGGTCCTCAACGGGCACACGGATGTTTCGGCGAAGACCCGCCAGACCGTGGAGCGGCTGCTGGCCGAGCGCGGCTACCAGCGGCCCCGCGCGGCCAAGAACGGGCGGCGGCGCCGCACCGACCTCATCGACCTCGTCATCAACGAGCTCGACAGCGTGTGGGGGCTGTCGATCCTCACCGGCGTCGAGGAGGTCGTCGAGGAGGCCGGGCTGGGCCTGGTCGTCTCGGCCGTGCACAACCGGCAGTCGCTGACCCGCCGCTGGGTCGAGTCGCTGCTCGCGCGCGGCTCCGAGGGCGCCATCCTCGTCCTGTCCGAGCTGGCCGAACGCCAGCACGAGGACCTGCGCCGGCGCAACCTGCCGTTCGTCATCATCGATGCCGTCAACCAGCCGCCGCCGGGCACGCCGTCCATCGGCGCGACGAACTTCGCGGGCGGCTACGCGGCGGCCGAGCACCTGGCGTCGCTCGGGCACCGGCGCATCGCCGCGATCGGCGGGCACGAGCAGTTCCAGTGCACCCGGGCGCGCATCGCCGGGTATCGCGCGGCGCTGGAGTCCGCCGGGCTGCCGGTGGATCGGCAGCTGGTGCGGTACGGAAACTTTCACCACGACGGCGGGCTGCGCGCGGCCGAGTCGCTGCTCGCCCTCCCGGACCCGCCGACCGCCGTGTTCGCCGGCTCGGACCAGCAGGCGACCGGGGTCTACGAGGCGGTCCGCCGGGCCGGGCTCACCATCCCCGGCGACGTCAGCGTGGTCGGGTTCGACGACCTGAACTTCGCCCAGTGGACCGCGCCGCCGCTGACGACCGTGCGCCAGCCGCTGCACGAGATGGGCGTGGCCGCCGCACGCACGCTGCTACGGATTGTGAACGGCGAGCGGATCGAATCGCCACGCATTGAACTCGCCACGGAGCTGATTGTGCGCGAAAGTACCGCTCCGGCTGTCACAATCTAGACGTAACACTCCGTTCAGCATTTCTTCAGGTTCCGTCTGCGACCTTGAGCGACTTGATTGGCCGCACGGGGGAGGGACCGCATGGCGGTGAAAGCGCGCCGGTCGCTGCTGCTGGCCGGCGCGGTCGGATTCGTGGCGTGGTCGGCCGTGCACCTGGGCGAGCTCGGTGCCTCGTGGTCCCAGGCGTGGCGGATGATCGCGCACCTCGGCTGGCGCTGGCCGTTGTTCCTGGGCGTGGTGTGGCTGCTGGGCCTGGTGGTGCACACCTCGGTGCTCACCGCGTCGCTGCCCGGCCTGTCACACCGCCGCGCGCTGACGCTGAACCTGTCCGGCAGCGCCGTGTCGAACGTGCTGCCGCTGGGCGGGGTGGCCGGCACCGTGCTCAACCTCGGGATGGTCCGTGGCTGGGGGCACACCGGCCTCGAGTTCGCCCGGTTCGTCGTGGTGTCCAAGGCGTGGGACCTCATCGCCAAGCTCTTCATGCCACTGGTGGCCGTTGGGGTACTCCTGGCCGCCGACACGACCCCCGTCGGCCACGGCGCGCTCTGGCTGCTGTGCGCGCTGACCTGTGCGCTCGCCGGCGTGCTGGTCACGGCCGCCCTGCTGGGCCGGGCCGGTCCCCTGCTGCGCCTGGTCGCCTGGTCCGAGCGCGTGTGGGGCCGCATTCGTCGATCGAAAGACCCCCTGGGCTGGACGAAGGCCACCACCGAGCTGCTCGACGGCACCGACAGCCTCGTCCGCCGCCGCTGGGCGGAGCTGAGCTGGGGCATGGCGGGCTACTGGGTCCTGCAGGGCGCGCTGCTGTGGCTCAGTTTCGTCGCCATTCACGTGTACCTCCCCTGGCCCGTCATCCTCGCCGGGCTCGTCGCGGAGCGCCTCCTGACCCTCGCCGCCATCACCCCCGGCGGCGCGGGCGTGGTCGAGGCGGGCACCATCGCGGTCATCATCGCCCTTGGCGCCGACCCCACCGGGGCCCTGGCCGGGGTGCTGCTGTACCGCGCGTTCGTCTTCGTAGCCGAGATCCCCGTCGGCGGGATCGCCACCGCGCTGTGGCTGCTCGGCCGGCGCACCGCGTAGCCCCCTTGACGAAAGACTTGCCGTAGATGCGCATAGCCCATGTCACCGACGTCTACCTCCCCCGCCTGGGCGGCGTCGAGCTGCAGGTGCACGACCTGGCCCTGCGCCAGTCGCGCCTGGGCCACTCGACGATGGTCCTGACGACGACGGCCCCTTCCCTGTTCCAGGACGACGTTCCGACGCTGCGCATCACCGGCATCGGCGCCGGCCCCTACCGCCGCTTCGGTGGCGAGGCCCTCGGCGCCACGCTGCGGGCGAACGGCATCGAGGCGGTCCACGCCCACGTCTCGGCCTTCTCGCCGCTGGCCTGGACGGCGGCCCGGTCGGCGGCGACGACGGGCCTGCCGACGGTCGTGTCGGTGCACTCGATGTGGCACGACATCCTTCCCCTGGTACGACGCTTCGCCCGCACGCTCGACGCCGCCTCGTGGCCGGTGCAGTGGGCGGCGGTCTCCAGCGCCGCCGCCGGGGCCGTGCGCGAGGCCCTGGACGGCACCCCGGTGGCCGTGCTGCCCAACGGCATCGACCCGGCCGCCTGGCTCCTGCCGCCCGCTCCCCCCGCGTCGGCGATCCCGACGTTCATCTCGGTGATGCGCATGGTGCGCCGCAAGCGCCCCCGCGCCCTGCTGCGCACCCTCCTCGCCCTGCGCGAGACGAACCCGAACTTCCGCGCGATCCTCGTCGGCGACGGCCCGCTCCTGCCCCGCCTGCGGCGCGCCACACCCGTCTGCCCCGAGATCACCTTCACCGGGGCACTCAACCGCACCTCGATCCGCTCGCTGCTCGCCTCGGCGGACGTGTACATCGCTCCGGCCCCCCGCGAGTCGTTCGGCATCGCGGCCCTGGAGGCGCGCAGCGCGGGCCTGCCGGTGGTGGCGAGGGCCGGCAGCGGGGTGGCGGACTTCATCCAGCACGGCGTCGAGGGCTGGCTGGTCCACTCGGACGTCGAGCTGCAGAACACGCTGTCGTCGCTGCTGGACGATCCGTCACGGGTCGCCGCGGTGTCGGCCCACAACCGGGCGGTGGCACCGTGCGTACGGTGGGACACCGTGCTGGACGCGGCCGACGAGCTGTACGCGCGCGCCGCGTCGTTCCTGGGCCGACGGGCGCATGCGTAGGTACACGCTCGTCTCGTTCCACGCCCACCCCGACGACGAGACCCTGCTGACCGGCGGCACCCTGGCCCGGGCCGCCGCGGAGGGCCACCGCGTCGTGCTCGTGACCGCGACCCTGGGCGAGGCGGGCCTGGCTTCTTTGAGTGCCGATCTGGGCTCTCGCCGCCACGCGGAGCTGATGGCGGCCTCCACCGCGCTCGGCTGCGCGCGGGTCGAGACGCTGGGGTATGCGGATTCGGGACTGGCCGGCGGCGGCTTCGCGTCCGTGCCCGTGGACGAGGCGGCCGCCCGGCTGGCGGCGATCCTGACCTCGGAGCGGGCGGACGTCCTGACCGGCTACGACGCGAACGGCGGCTACGGGCACCCGGATCACCTGCAGGTCCATCGGGTGGCCCGGGCGGCGGCGGCGTTGACCGGAACTCCGCTGCTCGAGGCAACCGTGGACCGCTCGTCGCTGCGCGCGCTGCTGGCCGTGCTGCGCGTGGCCGGGCGCTTCCTGCCGTCCCTGCCCTTCGGCGACTCGTCCCGCGTCTTCACGGCACGCGAGGACATCACGCACGTGGTGGACGTCCGGCGCTACGAAGACGCGAAGCGCGCGGCCATGAAGGCCCACGCGTCGCAGTCCGAGGGCGGCTCCGGCGTTCGGACCCTGGCCCTGCTGTCGCGCTTGCCGGGCCCTGTGTTCCGCGCGGTCTGCGGCCGCGAGTGGTTCACCGCGCCCGGCCACGACCCCGGCCAACCCCACTCGGGCGACATCTTCAGCACAGCACGCGACCGTGAGGCCAGGTAGCGGGCTGTCATTGCTGGACCTGTACGGTCACGCCGGCGGTGGCGCGGTCCGCGATGGCCACGGTGCCGTCGGACATCGCGGCCATCCACGACAGTTTCGCCGGGCCCGGGGGCGTGGTCGCGGGCACGTCGAGGCGCATCTCGTACGTCTGGCTGCTGTGCCGGGCAATGCTCTTCGTGGTGCAGTTGAGGCGGTACGTGCCCCGGGCGTCGCCGAGGGTCTGGCGGTAGACGGGGCACGGGTCGAGCCCGAAGGCGCGCGGGAACGTGTTCGTGATGGTCACCCGGTAGACGAGGGTCGTGCCGCGCCGGACCGTCGCCGGGGCGGTCATGGTGGCCGTGAGCGGGGCGTTGAGCAGGGGCGCCTGGTAGTACCACGGACTCACCGCGAAACCGCAGCCCGGCTCGGCGGTGATGCCCGGCACCGCGACCCGGGCCGTGCCGATGGACACGGCGAGCGCGCCGCCGGGCGACGGCTCCCCGGCGCGGCACGGGGTCACCGCGATGTCCACGCGCGCCGGCTCGCCCGGGTCGACCGTCGCCGGCTGCCGGACGCCGTCGGCCCGGGGCGCCAGCGTGCCGGCGGGCACGGCGGTGCCGCCGGCGGTGAGCTGTGGGGTGCCGCTCAGGGTGCAGCGGCCGGAGTGCTGGCTGGGGACGAGCATCGTGTACGTCCTGGTGCCGTCCGCCCCCGTCGTGGTGCCGTCGAGCCAGGGCGGGGCGGTGAAGTCGGACTCGGCGCAGGGGGCCGAGTCCGGGCGGGGGCTGGTGCGGGCCAGGCTCGGCAGGGTCGCCGGGGTGCCGGTCCAGGTTCGGCAGCGCCACGATCGCCCGCCACAGCTGCTCGTCCGGCGGCTCGGCGTCGAGGTGCACGACCTCGGGGGCGGTGTCGGTGAGCCGCTCGCGCCGCAGGGCGCGCACCCGGTTGAGGTACCGGTTGACGATGACCCGCCGCACGTACGCGCCCGGGTCCTCGTGCTTGCGCACGCGCCGCCAGGCCATGCCGGTCCGCTCGAGCGCGTCCTGCACGAGGTCGGCCGCGAGGTGCGCGTCGCCGCTCAGCAGGCAGGCGAATCGCAGCAGCTCACGGTGTCGGTCCCGCACGTAGTCCTCGAACGAGGGCGGGGCGTCCCAGCTCGGCATGATCCATGGACACCGTACCGCCGCGAAAGGTTGCTTCTCAGGCAGAACCCGTCGTCGCCACGTTCCTGAGGCGGGGCAGCAGCCACGGCGCGATGACCTGCTTGACGCCCTCGGGCGTGAAGTGCAGCCCGTCGCTGCGCACCTTGAGCCCGTTGACGTTCCAGGTGAACGCGCCGCCGGGGCAGACGATCCCTTCAGGTCCAGGACGATCGGATGGTGCGGGTGCGCTCCGGCGAAGCGTCACCGCGACGGCCAGCCCCAGCGCGCACACGGCCGCGGCGGCCGCCGGCGCGCGGCCGCCGGCCAGCACCGCCAGCCCGCAGCCGAGCAGGAGGGCTGCGGCCCGGCTGTCGGTGCCGTAGTACGCGCGGCCCGGGTCGACGTCGGGGTGGTACCAGTGCGCGCAGAGCCAGGCCGCCATCGCCGTGCCGGACGCGCAGGCGGTGAGCAGGGCCGCCTTCGATTCGCGGGTCTTGAGCAGCGCGATGACGAGCAGCGGCCAGAGCAGGTAGAACTGCTCCTCGATGCCGAGCGACCAGGTGTGCTGCAGCGGCGAGGGCGGCGCGGTGGCCGCGAAGTAGTCGCCGCCGCGGAAGATCATGCGCCAGTTGGCCACGTAGAGCAGCGCCGCGAGCGAGTCCCACCGCAGCGCCGTGACCTCGGGCGCGGGCCGCACCGTCCGGCCGACGACCACCACGGCGACGACGACCACGAGCAGCGCGGGCAGCAGCCTGCGCGCCCGCCGCCCCCAGAACGCGGCCAGGGCGATTCCCCCGGTGGTGCGCATTTCGTGCAGCAACCGCCCGGTGATGAGATATCCGGACAGGACGAAGAACGCGTCGACGCCGAGGAACCCGCCGGGCAGCCAGCCGGGCTGCGCGTGGAACACGACGACGGCGAGCACCGCGAGCGCGCGCACCCCGTCGAGGGCCGGGAGATAGGCCCATCCACCAGCCTTTTCTCCGGCCACCGCGCGATCGTAGATCGACTCCGCGCGTTTGGGACTCCGCGGAACGGCCCGCTTGTCACGGACTGGTGCAGGTCAGGGCGGGCGTCGCGGCGTTGCCCCCGCCGAGGAAGCCGAACTGCGTCGACGCACGGGCGCCGAGTGCCCCGTTGTAGTCGGCGTTGCGCACGGTGTAGGTGGGAGGGGAACCGCTGAGGGTGCCGTTCCACAGCTGCGTCACGGTCACGCCGCTCGGGAAGGTCATCTTCACCGTCCACGCGCTGATGGCCGCGCTGCCGGCGGTGACCGTCACGGTGCCCTGGAAGCCGCCCTGCCAGGAGCCGGCCTGCGTGTACGCGGCGGTGCAGGCGCCGCTCGTGCCGGTCGGCCCGGCCGTGGTGGGTTTGGCGGAGGTCGGCTGGGCGGAGGTCGGTCTCGTGGAGGTGGGCGGTGCGCTCGTCGGCGTCGCGGTACCGTCGACGGCCGTCCAATGGTCGTTGGCGTGCGATGTTGAACTTCAGCGCCGGGCAGTCGAAGCTCGACCCGGACGGCGGGGCGCCGAGGCTGGAGTTGGCGCTGGACGCCGCGACCCATGCCCCGTTCTGGCTCACCTGAACGCTGCTGGCCTCGAACACCTTGCCGTTGCCGTCGGCGCAGTAGTATCCGGCCCCGGTCGAGGGGTTGATCGTCGTGTAGATCTCGAAGAAGTCCCACGTGCTGCCGGGGATGTCCTTGGTGCCGGACGTCGCGTAGAACGTGTCCCAGGCCTGGGTGGTGGCGTTGAGCAGGTACACCGTCCAGGCATTGTTCGCGGCCGAGGTCTGGACCTCGCGCATGGTGTACGCGGCCTGCCCGTTCACCGTCGTGGTGTAGGTGGCGCGGAACGCCGCGTCCATCTTCACGACCTTGCCGATGGTGTCCCGCCCGCCGCACCAGTCCCAGGCCCACAGCAGCGGCCCCGTGTCCGTGTACGCCGTCGTCATCTCGGTGCAGGCCCCGCCGGGCGGCAGCGCGGTCGGCGCGTAGATGACGTCGCCGCCGTGCGTGGTGATGTTCTGGACGCTGTGGGTGGCCTGCAGGCCGGTCGAGGCCCGGTCGTTGAACCAGATGCCCCACGCGTCGTGCAGGTCCTCGTCGAGCGCCGCCGCGGACGTGCCGGCCGTCTCGGCCGCCCGGCGGCTGATCCGGTCGGCCGTGACCTGGCGGAACCGATCGGCGGCACCCCCGGCGAGGCGCAGCGCCGCGGCGCCGCTCACGCCGGGCACCTCACGGGCGGCGTGGTCGCCGGTGGCGGCCATCGCGGTGCCGGCCGCGAACGGCCCGACCACCGCCAGGGCCAGGGCGGTGCGCAGGAGATGGCGCAGACCTCGACGGCTCATCGGCTCACTCCGCTCAGATGGGAGGTACCAATCCGAGCGGACCGTAGGACCATGCATCGAAGCGCGTCAACGAATTCGCCGGATTGGGCATCGCCGGCGCGCCGGTCCCGGGGAAACTTTCTCGGCGACGGTCGCCGTCAGTGATGTTGGGAACGGGGAAGCTCCGTCATCGGGCCCGCCCGAACTCGGTGTGCAGCGGCCCCGCACCGGACTCGGCCGCCTCGACGGCGACCCGGAGGCGCCTGGCCGTCGAGGGCTTCAGCCGGGGCGCGGCCTCGTCCAGGGACATGGGCAGCACGGCCCGCAGCTCGGCGTCCACCGGCCGCAGCCGGTCCACCGCGCCGGCGTCGAGCACGCCACCGTCGAAGACGAACGTGAGATTGTCGCTCCAGATGCCGTGGGCCGGCGTCCAGTCGACGACGAGGAGCCGGCCGACGGGGATGTCGAGGCCGAGCTCTTCGCGCACTTCACGCCGGCACGCCGCGGCCGGCGACTCGTTCTCGTCCGCGCCGCCGCCCGGGATTTCCAGGGTCGCCTTGTAGACCGGCTCGACGAACACCACGCGGCCGCCCGGGTCCCGCAGGAGCAGGCACCCGCCGACCGTCTTCCTGGCCATCCGTGCGGCGATGCCCGGCGTGAACTCCCGTTCCGGCTCACCCTCGGCGAGGAGGTCGCCTTCGATGGTCATGCCGTGCAGGATAGGCCCGCCCGGCAACGCGGTGCGCTACCCGAGCTCGAGAAGGACGGTCCCTCGCGCGACGCGGGCGCGCTCGCCGTGCGGCGTTGGCAGCCGGTCGAGCGGCCGCGCGACGAGCTCGAGCAGGCGATCACCGTGCACCGCTCCGGGTTCGCTGCTCTCTACGGCTACTACGCGGGTGACCCGCGCATCAATGACCGCGAAGACTTCGGCGACGGGAGCGTGCACGACGCGCCGCTCGCGGTGGGTGTGGAAGCCGACCAGGCCCTGATCTACTGCCGCGAGATCCCGCAGCCGGGGCGGCCGGGCTCCTGCGGCGGATGGGTCTACTGGGCCCGGTACGGCTCGTACACGGTCAAGATGTTCTACCGGGAGCCGGGACTCGACGCCGGGCGGTTCTCGCGCATCGCCGGGCAGTTCGACGCGAAGGTCGCACGGTTCCTGGCCGGATAGGCGGCGTCACCAGGGCACGACACCCTCGTCGTCGAAGAAGGCGCCGGTCGGGCCGTCGTCCGGGAGGGTCGCGAGCCGGATCGCGATCGCCGCGCCCTGGGCCGCGGTGCGCACGCCGCGGAAGCCGTTCAGGTCCGTGGCGCAGTAGCCGGGGCAGCCCAGGTTGATGAGGACCTTCGTGTCGTGCAGCTCCTTGGCGTACTGCAGCGTCACCGCGTTGAGGAAGGACTTCGACGGCGCGTAGGCGGCCGACAGCGGCCCCACCTCGCCCGCCGACTGCCGCGTCAGGGAGCCCACCGAGCTCGACATGTTCACGATCCGCGGGGACGGGGAGCGCAGCAGCAGCGGCAGGAACGCGTTCGTCACGCGCACGACGCCGAGCACGTTCGTGTCCACCGCGCGCTGGATGGCGTCCAGGTCGACCAGGGTCGGCTGCTGCGGCATCCCGCCGGTCACCCCCGCGTTGTTCACCAGCACGTCGAGCCGCGTCAGGGACTCCGCCGCGGCCGCGACGCCCGGCGAGGAGGTCACGTCCAGGGGCACGCCGAACGCGTCGACGCCGGCCGCCTCCAGCTTGGCCAGCGCGTCCGCGAGGCGCGCGGCGTCGCGGGCCCCCACGCCCACGCGGAAGCCGAGCGCGCCCAGCCCGGCGGCGATCTCGTACCCGATGCCCTTGTTCGCGCCCGTCACCAGCGCGACCTTCGTTTCGCTCATGGGTCGAGCTTGGCCAGCGCCGGAACCCGGCGCCAACACCGATGGGGTCGGCCGCGATACCCTGTGGGTATTGATCTGGAGACCCGGGAGCTGCGGTACTTCGTCGCGGTGGCCGAGGAGCTGCACTTCGGCCGCGCCGCCGCCCGTCTCGGCATCGCGCAGCCGCCGCTGTCGCGCGCGATCGGGCAGCTCGAGCGGCGGCTGGGGGTGACGCTGCTGGAGCGCACCAGCCGCAGCGTGGCCCTGACCGAGGCCGGCGGCGTGCTGCTGCGCGAGGCGCGCGCGGCGCTCGCGGCCGTCGAGGCGGCGGCCCGGCGCACCCGGCGCGCGGCGGCGCCCGAGCCCGGCATCGTGCTGGTGACCAAGGCCGGCGCCTCCGGCGAGCTGCTGGCCAAGCTCCTGGACGCGTATGCCGCCGAGCCCGGCTGCGTCCCCGTCGACGTCCAGCTGTGCGGGATCGGCGAGCAGGAGCGCCTCCTGCGCGACGGGCGCGCGGACGTGGCGCTGCTGCACCTGCCCTACGACGAGCCCGCCGGCTTCGACACCGAGGTCCTCACGGTGGAGAGCCAGGTCGTGGTGCTGCCGGCCGGACACCCCCTCACGACCGCGCCCAGCCTGCGCATGGCCGACGTCGCCGATCTGCCGGACCTGCCGCTGCCCCGCTGGCCCGAGCCGGACGGCAGCTACAGACCGGGACGGGGTCCCGAGGTGAGGGGCAATTCGCAGCTGTACCAGCTGATCGCGCTCGGCCGCGCCTGCGCCGTGCTCCCGGACTCGGCCCGCACCCACCTGCGCCGCGACCTGGTCGCCGTGCCCCTGCTGGACGCCCCGGAGATCACCACGCTGATCGCCTGGCCCCCGCACAGCCGCTCCCGCGCCGTGGCCGACCTCGTCCGCGCCGCGACGCGGCTGTGAGGCCCGGCCTCGTCACACCGGGTTCGCGAACGGTTTCCTTCAGGTGCCGGACGGTTGCGCCGATGGTCCCTGCGTCACACGGACGCGACACACACTGGAGGCAGGGATGCACCGCACCACCGTCAAGCACACGCTCGTTCTCGCCGGCATCGCCGCCGCCGCGGCCGCGTTCGCCGGCACCACCACCGCCGCCGCGAGCACCACCAACGCCGCCACCACCCCCACCGTCTACGCCAGCCACGGCGCCATCTACCTCAAGCAGGCCGGCCACACCACCCGCCTCACCAGCGACACCGTCAGCCGCCAGCCCGCCCTCTCCCCCGACGCCACCCAGATCGCCTACGTCCACAACGGCACCATCTGGGTCATGCACACCGACGGCACCGACCAGCACCAGATCAGCGACCGCACCGGCACCAACCCCACCTGGGACCCCAGCGGCGTGCGCATCACCTACACCGCCACCTCCTGCACCGGCGCCCCCGGCACCTTCCGCACCGGCACCGACGGCGGCACCACCTCCGAAGTCCTCACCCCCGCCGCCTGCACCACCCAGGACGCCCCGCTCGTCGGCTACATCACCGGCTGAGCCTCGAGCACCGCCGCCTGCGCGGCCCGCACGAACGCCGCCACCGCCGGCGAGCGCGAGGCCGCCGGCCACGCCACCTTCAGCGTCACCGGCTCCAGCTCCGCCACCGGCCGGAAGGCCGTGCCCGGCCGCGGAAAGCGCGCCGCCACGAACTCGGGCAGGAACCACACGGCCCCGCCCACCTCGACCAGGTTGAAGATCTGCGACAGGTCGAACGATCGCCCCGGCACCGGCGCCATGCGGCCATGCTCGGCCGGGGAGCCGTCCGGCAGGCGACGCCCGGTCAGGTCCGAAAGCCGCAGCGAGGTGCGCGCCGCCAGCGGATCCGCGGCCGCCAGGGCCACCACGCACGGACTCGTGATCAACGGCTCGCTGTCCAGGCCGCGCGCGTCGAACGGCGTCGGCAGCAGCGCCACGTCGGCCCGCCCGTCGTGCAGTGCCGGCACCTGCTCGCCGTGCCCGCCCAGCAGCAGCTCGACCGGCATCACGTCGTAGGCGTCGAGCACCCGCGGCAGGAGTCCGGCGTCGTAGTCGGCCTTGAGCGCGAGCCGCAGCGACGGCACGGGCTGCGCGGCCCGCCGGGCCCGGCGCTCCGCCGTCGCGACGGCGTCGAGCGCCACCCGGGCGTCGTCCAGCAGCGCCGCCCCGGCCGCGGTCAGCGCGACCTGCCGCGTCGTGCGTTGCAGCAGTTGTACCCCCAGCTGCCGCTCGAGCTCGCGAATCGCCCGCGACAGCGGCGGCTGCGCCATCCCGAGCCGCTCGGCCGCGCGCCCGAAGTGCAACTCCTCGGCCACCGCGACGAAGTACCGCAGCTGCCGCGTCTCGAGCTCACTCATATCGCCAGGGTATCAATCGAGACGGGATCGGTCCTTCAGCCTCGCGCCGGATCGGCGTTGACTGCTCGCATGATCGTGGTTACCGCACCCACCGCCAACATCGGCCGGCAGCTCGTCCGGCACCTCCTCGACGCCGGCGCGCCCGTGCGCGTCGTGGCCCGCGACCCGGCGCGCCTCGCGCCCGGGGTCGCCGAGCGGGTCGAGATCGTCCGCGGCTCCCACGCCGACCCGGCCGTCGTGGCCGAGGCGTTCGCGGGCGCCGACGCGGTCTTCTGGCTCGTGCCGGCCGACCCGCGCGCGGGCGCCGTCGGCGAGGCGTACTCCGGCTTCGCCCGCCCCGCCGTCGAGGCGTTCGCGGCGCACCCGGCCGTCCGCGTGGTCGGCGTCTCCGCGCTCGGCCGGGGCACGCCGGTCGCGGGCCGGGCCGGGCACGTCACCGCGACGCTCGCCATGGACGACCTGATCGCGGCGACCGGCGTGCCGTACCGCGCGCTGGCCATGCCCTCCTTCATGGACAACACGCTGCGCCAGCTCCAGCCGATCACGGCGCAGGGTGTCCTCTCCGGCCCGTCGCGGCCGGACCTCCCCGCCCCGGCCGTCGCCACCCGCGACATCGCCGCGGTCGCGGCCCGGCTGCTGCTCGACGACGCCTGGACCGGCTTCGAGGAGGTGCCGGTGCTCGGCCCCGAGGACATCACCTACGACGAGATGGCCGCGACGATCGCCGGCGTGCTCGGGCGCCCGGTGCGCTACCAGCAGATCGCGGGCGAGACGTTCAAGGCGAACCTGGTCGGCCGCGGGGTCTCCGAGCCGATGGCGCAGGCCATGCTGGACATGGCCGTGGCCAAGGACGAGGGCCTCGACAACGGCGTCGAGCGCACCGCGCGGTGGAGCACGCCGACGACCTTCCGCCAGTGGTGCGCCGAGGTGCTGGAGCCCGCCGCCCGGTCCTGACGACCGGGCGAGTCAGCGGCGCAGGAGGGGGGCGACGACGTCGACGCGGTTGGTCCAGACCGCGCCCGTCCAGCCCTCCGGCAGCCCGGCCACGTCGGCGGCGGTGTCGAAGCCGGCCGACCAGTCCCCGAGGTAGCGGACGAGCACCACGCGCGTGCCCGCCTCGCCCATGCGGGAGACGAACAGGTTCGGCCAGCCCCAGAGCCACTTGCCGTACTCGATCGGCACGATCAGCTCCCGGTGGCGGCACTCGGACGGGACGTGGCCCGTCCAGCCTTCCCCGGCGTACCGCAGCAGACAGCTCTTGATGATGGCCTTCGACGACGTCCGGACCTGTGGCAGGCGGCTCGCCACCGCGGCCACGGCCGTGTCGCCGCCGGTCACCGTCACGGCGGAAAGGCGCGCCGGGGGCAGGGTGGCCAGGAACGCGGCCACCGCCTCGCCGTCGGCCGCCTGGTCGCGCTTCATGTCCAGCTTCAGCTCACGGTCGGGGAACGCCGCGAAGACCTCCGGCACCGTCGGCAGCAGCCCGACGCCCTTGCCACGCAGGGGGAACGTGCCGTTCACCGCGTAGCCGTAGCCGACGTCCAGCGCGCGCAGCTCGGCCATGGTGTGCGCGCCGACCGGGCCGGTGCCGTCCGTGCGGCACTCCAGCAGCGCGTCGTGGAAGACCGCGAGCTGCCCGTCGCTCGTCAGCTGCACGTCGATCTCGGCGGCGTCGGCGCCGGCGTCGAACGCGGCCCGCAGCGACGGCAGGGTGTTCTCGAGGTACGGCACCTGCGGCGGAAAGATCCGCGTCGCCGTGCACGTGTCCGCCTCGACGCCGTGCAGGTCGA
Organism: Dactylosporangium sp. NPDC000244; assembly: GCF_040300725.1. Taxonomy (NCBI): domain Bacteria; kingdom Bacillati; phylum Actinomycetota; class Actinomycetes; order Micromonosporales; family Micromonosporaceae; genus Dactylosporangium; species Dactylosporangium sp. NPDC000244. The sequence continues at coordinate 327,808 of NZ_JBEPEH010000001.1, read as the reverse complement.
ACGTCTGCGCCAGGCCCCGATGGGCGAGCAGGAACGGCCGGCCGGCCTGCCGGCCGGTCGTCGATCGGTTGCCGAGATACAGGGCGGCCACACACAGCACCACCACCAGGATGATCCAACGCCGTCGCATCGCCGCAACCCTGCCAGGACCGGAACCGGGCGAGAAGCGGCGAAGGACGTAGCCGGTCTAGTCCCTTAGTCCCTGGGCGAGCAGCGCGGCCTGGGTGCGGCTGTCCACCGCCAGCTTCGCCAGGATGTTGCTCACGTGCGTCTTGACCGTGCGCTCGGCCAGGCCCAGCGAGCGTGCGATCTCGCGGTTGCTCTGGCCCAGCAGCCGCAGCACCTCCCGCTCCCGGGACGTGAGCACGCTCAGGTCGGCGGCGGGGGCGGGCGCCGAGCGCGGCCACAGCAGCTCGGCGGCCGACGCGCTCAGCGGCCGCACCCCGGCGTGGGCCCCGCGCACGGCCGCGGCGAGCTCGGCCCCTGTCGCGTCCTTGAGCACGAACCCGGCCGCGCCGGCCGCGAGGGCCCGCTGCACGTCGGCCGCGCTGCCGACCGCGGTCAGCACGAGCACCTTCGCGTCGAACGTGTGCGAGCGCAGCACCGCCACCCCGTCGAGGCCGGTCAGGTGCAGGTCCAGGAGAATGACGTCGGCGGCCAGGTCCGGGGCGGCGTCCAGCAGCGCCTCGCCGTCGGCGAACTCGGCGACGACCTCGATGTCGGGCTGGCTGCCCAGGATCAGGCTCAGGCCCTCCCGCACGAGGGCCTGGTCGTCGACGATCACGAGCCGGATCACCGTCCGATCGTAAGGGGGAGCCCGGGTGCGCAGGCTGCTCGCGTTCGACATCGCCCTCTTCGCGCTGGTCGTCGTGCTGTTCGCGCTCTCGGACTCGGTCGTCTCGGTGCCGCTCGCGGTCGTGCAGCTGCTGCCGCTGCTCGTCCGCCGCCGGTACCCGGGCGCCGCGCTCGCGGTCATCGCCGCGGCCACCGCGGCGCACTCGCTGCTCGGGATGGCGCGCGCGGTCGGGTACCTGCCGGCCGCCCTCGCGCTCTACGGCGCCGCCACGCACCGCTCGCCGTGGGTGCGGTGGGGCGTGTGCGGCGGCGCGGTCGTGCTCGTCACGGTGACGGGCGCGATCCGGCACGGCCCGGTCGAGGGCGGGCTGCTCGCCGCGGGCGCGCTCATCGTCACCTGGCTGTTCGGCGCCGAGCGCGGCGTGCTGCTGCGCGAGCGGGCCCTGGTCGCGCAGCTGCGCCTCGACCGGCACCTCGCGGACCGGGCCGCGGCGACCGCGAGCTCCCGGGAGCGGCTGGCCCGGCGCCTGCACGACGGGCTCGCGCACACGATGACCGTCATGCTCGTGCAGGGCGAGGCCCTGCGCGCGACGGCGCGCCTGACGACCGCCGATGAAGAGCGCCTGGATGTCGTACTGGGAGCCGGCCGCGCCGCCCTCGCCGAGGTCCGCCTGGCCCTGGCCGAGGAGGCCCAGCGCGACGCCGCCGCCACGCTCGACGGCCGCCTGGCCGCCCTGCGCGAGGCGGGCCTGGAGGCGGACGGGATCACCGGCCTCGACACCCTGCCGGCCGCCGTGCGCGAGGTGGCCTTCCGGCTCGTCGGCGAGGCGGCCACGAACGCCCTGCGGCACGACGGCCCCGGCGCCCGCCTCGACGCGGCCGTGACCCGGGCGGGCGAGACGGTCCGGCTCGGGCTGACCAGCACGCCGGGGTCCGGGCGGCCCGCGAGCGAGCCGGGCGGCGGCGGCTTCGGCCTCGCCAGCCTCGCCGAGGACGTCACGGCGGTCGGCGGCACCCTCACCTACGGCCCGGCCGAGCGGGGCTGGCGGGTGACGGCCGAGTTCCGCGAGCCGCCGACGCACCGCGCGGCGCCCTGATACCGGCTCAGCGGCCGGGCGCGGCGGGCAGGGCCGTGATCAGGAGACCGCGGGGACGTCGACGGCGGCCGGGGCGGTGGTGAACACGGCGACGATCCAATTGGCAGGAATCTTGCGCACTTGGGCGGCCGGGCCGCTCGCGGCGCGGCGCCGCGGCGCGGATGCTCAGCCGGTATGAGTGCGACCGTTTCCCTGCTGCACACCGGCTACCTCGGCGGCGCCGTGGCGAGCACCGTCGGCTTCATCCGCGACGGCTCGCGGCTGATCGTCACCGATCCCGGCATGGTGCGCGACCGTGCCCTGATCCTCGACCCCCTGCTCGCGCTGGGCGTGCGGCCGCAGGACGTGACCGACGTGGTGTTCAGCCACCACCATCCCGACCACACGCTCAACGCGGCCCTGTTCCCGGCCGCGCGCTTCCACGACCACTGGGCGATCTACCACGGCGACGTGTGGGAGGACCGGGACGCCGAGGGCTTCGAGCTGAGCCCGTCCGTGCGGCTCATCCGCACCCCCGGCCACAGCCCGGAGGACATCACGACCCTCGCCGACACCGCGGACGGCCTCGTCGCCTTCACGCACCTGTGGACCACGGCGACGTCGGCCGGCGACGCGTACGCGACGGACCTGGACGCCCTGCACGCCGGCCGCGAGCGGGTGCTGGCCCTCGCCGCGCTCGTGGTGCCCGGGCACGGGCCGGCCTTCACCCCGACCGCCGCGACGCCGCGCTGACGATCAGGCCCGGACCCTTCAGGATTGGTTCAGGATCACAGTGTGAGTCTGGAGGTTCGCGCTGGGAGGGGTGGGCGTTGTGCGTGTGCTGGTGGTCGAGGACGAGGTGAACCTGGCCGAGACGATCCGGGACGGGTTGAGCGGGGAGGGGTTCACGGTCGACCTCGTGCACACCGGCGTGGACGGGCTGTGGGCCGCGACCGAGACGCCGCACGGGGCCTATGACGCGATCATGCTCGACATCATGCTGCCGGGGCTGTCCGGCTACGAGGTGTGCCGGCAGCTGCGGCAGCGGCAGGTGTGGACCCCCGTGCTGATGCTGACCGCGAAGGACGGGGAGTACGACCAGGCCGACGCCTTCGATCTCGGGGCCGACGACTATCTCACCAAGCCGTTCTCGTTCGTGGTGCTGGTGGCCCGGCTGCGGGCGCTCATCCGGCGCGGGGCGCCACAGCGGCCGGTCGTGCTCAGCGCGGGCGATCTCCACCTGGACCCGGTGCAGCGGCGTGTGACCCGCGGTACCGATGAAATCTCCGTCACGGCGAGAGAGTTCGCGCTGCTCGAGTTCATGCTCCGCCACCCCGGTGACGTGCTGAGCCGCACGGCGATCATCGAGAACGTGTGGGACGCGCACTTCGACGGGGACCCCAACATCGTCGAGGTCTACGTCGGCTACCTGCGCAAGAAGATCGATCATCCGTACGGCCGGACCGCGATCAAGACCGTGCGCGGGGCCGGTTACCGGCTCGATCCCGCCGGGGGCTGACCGGCCCCCAGAACCCCCTTGCCGGCCCCCCTTGCCAGCCGACTATACGAGCGTATAGTCGGCTGTACGCACGTATAGCAAGGGGTGACGCCGCATGACGGACGAGGACCTCACGGCCCGTGCCCGGATTCGGGACGCCGCCATCCGCCTGTTCGCGGACCGTGGCATGGACGGCACCACCGTGCGCGACATCGCGCAGGCCGCCGGGGTCTCGCCGGGGCTGCTGCGCCACCACTTCGGGTCGAAGGAGGGTCTGCGCGAGGCGTGCGACCAGCACGTGCTCGACCTGTCGATGAAGATCAAGGCCGAAATCATCATCGACGGGAAGATGGCCAGTCCCGGGTTCATGCCCTCCGTGCACCCGACGGTCATGCTCATGTACCGGTACGTCACCCGGGCCCTGCTCGACGGCTCGCCCGCCGCCGCGGCGATGTTCGACGACATGGTGCTCATCGCCGAGCAGTGGATCGACAAGTTCGCGCCGGACATCACGCAGGACCGGCGCGGCTTCGCGGCGGTGCTCGTCGGCATGCAGTCCGGGCTGCTCGCCATGCACGACCACGTCTCCCGCAACCTCGGCGCCGACATGTTCGCCACGGAGGGCTACACGCGCCTGGTCGAGGCGATGGTCGACTTCTACTCCAGCACTTTGCTCGATCCCACGCTCGCCGCCGACGCCCACCGGGCCATGCAGGCGCTGCGGGACAACCACAGGGGAAACCAGAAGGAGCAATGAGCGACCATGACCGAGGCGATCCGCGTTGACGCACTGGTCAAAACGTTCGGGCGCACCCGCGCGCTCGACGGGCTCGATCTGTCCGTGCGGACCGGGGAGGTGCACGGTTTCCTCGGGCCCAACGGCGCCGGGAAGTCGACCACCATCCGGGTGCTGCTCGGGCTGCTGCACGCCGACTCGGGCGAGGCGAGGCTGCTCGGCCGGGACCCGTGGAAGGACGCGACCGAGCTGCACCGGCGGCTCGCCTACGTGCCCGGCGACGTCACGCTCTGGCCGAGCCTCTCCGGCGGCGAGGTCATCGACCTGCTCGGCCGGCTGCGCGGCGGGCTCGACCCCGCGCGCCGCAAGGAGCTGCTGGAGCGCTTCGACCTCGACCCGACGAAGAAGGGCCGCACCTACTCGAAGGGCAACCGCCAGAAGGTCGCGCTCGTGGCCGCGCTCGCCTCGGACGTCGAGCTCATCGTGCTCGACGAGCCGACCTCCGGCCTCGACCCGCTCATGGAGGAGGTCTTCCGCGAGGTGATCCGCGAGGAGCAGCGGCGCGGCGACCGCACGGTGCTGCTGTCCAGCCACATCCTGGCCGAGGTCGAGGCGCTGTGCGACCGGGTCACCATCATCCGCGACGGCCGGGCGGTGGAGACGGGCACGCTGCAGAGCCTGCGGCACCTGACCCGCACGTCGATCCAGGCCGAGCTGGCCGGGCCGGTCGACGGTCTCGGCGAGCTCGTGGGCGTGCACGACCTGCAGGCGCACAACGGCACTGTCCGGTTCAGCGTCGACAACGCCGAGCTGGACGCCGTCCTGCGCCGGCTCACCGCGGTCGGCGTGCGGGGCCTGACGAGCACGCCGCCGACGCTGGAGGAGCTGTTCCTGCGCCACTACGACCGCGCCGCGGCCGACGGGGCGAAGCCGCGCTCGGGGGCCGTGCGATGACCGGCACCGGCGCGCTCGCGCGACTGGCCCTGCGCCTCGACCGGGTCCGGCTCACCGTGTGGGTGCTCGGGCTCGCGCTGATGCCGATGGGCACCGCGGCCAACTACCAGAAGTTGTACCCCACCGAGGCCGACCTCCAGGCCGTCAGCGGCGTGCTGTCCAACCCGTCCCTGGTCGCCCTGAGCGGCCCGCTGTTCGGCGCGTCCATCGGCGGGCTCACCGTGTGGAAGATCGGGGTGTCCGAGCTCATCCTCATCGGGCTGATGAGCGTGCTGACGGTCGTGCGGCACACCCGGACCGAGGAGGAGACCGGCCGCCTGGAGATGCTGCGGGCCACGGTGATCGGGCGGTACGCCCCGCTGAGCGCCGCCCTCGCGGTCACCGTCGCCGCCGACCTCGCGATCGGGCTGCTCGGCGCGCTCGGGCTCGTCGCCGTCGGGCTGGACCCGGCCGGTGCCTTCGCCTTCGGGCTCGCGACCGCCCTGTTCGGGGTGCTGTTCGCGGCCATCGCCGCCGCGACCGCCCAGCTCACCCGGGGCGCCCGGGCCGCGACCGGGATCGCCGGGGCCGTGCTCGGCGGCACCTACCTCCTGCGCGCCGTCGGCGACACCGGCCCGACCGCGCTGAGCTGGCTGTCGCCCAGCGGCTGGGCCCTGCACATGCGCCCCTTCGCGGGCGAGCGCTGGTGGATCGCGCTGCTGTTCGTGGGGTTCGCGGTCCTGTTCGCCGCCGTCGGGTACGTCCTCGTCGACCGCCGCGACGTGGGCGCCGGCCTGCTGGCCGAGCGCCCGGGCCCGGCCCAGGCCGCCCCCGCCCTGCGCAGCCCGCTCGGCCTGGCCTGGCGCCTGCACCGGGGTCTGCTGCTCGCGTGGGTGGTCGCGCTGGCCGCCGCCGGGGCCGTGATGGGCGGCGCCGCGGTGGGCATCGGCAACCTCAGCTCGCCCAACCAGCAGCTCACCGACGTCCTGTCGCGGATGGGCGGGCGGAGCGGGCTCACCGACGCGTTCCTCGGCGCGATCTACGGCCTCATCGGCCAGCTCGCCGCGGCGTACACGATCCAGGCGACGCTGCGGCTGCGCCAGGAGGAGAGCAGCGGCCGCGTCGAGGCGCTGCTGGCGACCCGGGTCGGCCGCCTGCGCTGGGCCGCGAGCCACCTGGTGTTCGCGGTGCTCGGCACCGCCGTGCTGCTGGCCGCGGCCGGGATCGCGGGCGGGCTCGTCTACGGCGCGCAGGTCCACGACACCGGCGGCCAGACGGCCCGGCTGCTCGGCGCCGCCATGGTGCAGCTGCCGGCCGCGCTGGTGCTGGCCGGGCTCGGCATCGCGCTGATCGGGTTCGCGCCGCGGCTGAGCACCCTGACCTGGGCCGCGCTCATCGTGTCGGTGCTGCTGGTCGAGCTCGGGGCGTTGTTCGGGATCAATCAGTACCTGCTCGACGTCACGCCGTTCGCGCACGTGCCGAAGCTGCCCGGCTCGGCGTTCACCGCGACGCCGGTCGTGTGGCTGACCGTGGTCGCCCTGGCACTGGGCGCGGCCGGGCTCGCGGGCCTGCGCCGCCGGGACATGCCGGCGACCTGACCGGGGCTGCGAGGGATCGGCGGCAGCCGCTAGGCTCCGCCGGTCCCTCCCACAGACCCTGGAGCAACCCCCGGATGTCATCCCTCTTCCTGCGACGCCTGGCGGCCACCGCCGGTGCCGCGATCGTCGCGTTCGGTGCCCTCGGCGCCGCCCCGGCCCAGGCCGAGCAGAACGACAACTTCCCCTGGGATCTCACGATCCCGGCGGTCACCGTGACCGGCGCGGTCGGCGACGTCGTGCCGGTCACGATGACGGTGCGCAACCTCGGCCCCGCCGCCGTCGAGCCGGGCCACGTGCGCGTCGCGTTCATCCAGCGGCCCAGCGGCACCGAGTTCACCGGCGACGTGTCCGCCGAGTGCGACGGCAAGGTCCAGCCGGACCGCTACTACTGCACGACGCCGGACGGGCTCGCCGTCGGCGCCGAGAAGACCTGGACGTTCCACCTGAAGCTCACCGACGCCCACCCGGGCCGCGACGGGTTCATGTTCTTCGCCGACGGCGGCAACGAGGACCGCGACGTCTCCAACGACAGCGGCTCGATCACGGTCGTCATCAAGACCCCGGAGAACAACCCGACGACGGCCGCTCCCACGGCCACGCCGTCGCGCACGGCCGGGCCGACGCCGTCCGCCAGCGCCGCGGCCGGCCCCGCGCTGCCCGTGACCGGTGACCGCACGGCCCTCTACGCGGGCCTCGGCGCCGCGCTCGTCGCCGCGGGCGCGGTGCTCTTCGTGATCGCCCGGCGGCGCCGCGTCGTCATGGTGACCCCGGACGAGTAACAGCGGGTGGGCCGGTGGCGACAGATTCGCACATCGGCCCACCCCCTATTGACAACAATCTTTCCAGTCAGCGAACATGCCCTGAGAGCGCTCTCACGTCCGCCAGGTGAGGGCTGAACAGGACAAGCCCCTCCCCCGCCCCCATCTTGAGAAGGGCACACCATCGCTGTGGAAAGCCAACAGAAATCCAAGGGACGCAGGCGCGGGCGCCTCGCGCTCCTCGCCGGCAGCGGCGTCGCCGTGCTGGCCGCGGCCACGTTCGCCGCGCTGCCCGACGCGTCCGCCTCGCTGCCCAGCACCCCGGCCGGCTGGACGCGGATCTTCGCCGATGACTTCACGGGTGCCGCCGGCACCGGCCTCAACACCGCCAACTGGCTCTACGACCTCGGCCATGGGTACCCGGGCGGCGCCGGCAACTGGGGCACCGGCGAGATCGAGAACATGACCAACAGCACGGCGAACGTCTACCAGGACGGCAACGGCAACCTGGCGATCAAGCCGATCCGCGACGGCGCCGGCAACTGGACCAGCGGCCGCGTCGAGACCCAGCGCACCGACCTCGCCGCGCCGGCGGGTGGCAAGCTGCGCCTCGAGGCCCGCCTCCAGCAGCCGAACGTCAACACCAGCAACGGCGCCGGCTACTGGCCCGCGTTCTGGGCGCTGGGCGCGGCGGCGCGCGGCACCGGCGCGTCCGGCTGGCCGGGCATCGGCGAGATCGACATCATGGAGGACATCAACGGCCGCAGCTCCGAGTTCGGCACTCTGCACTGCGGGACCTCGCCGGGCGGCCCGTGCGGCGAGACCACGGGCCTCGGCAGCGGCGAGCGCGCCTGCGGCGGCTGCCAGACCGGCTTCCACACCTACGCCGTGGAGCAGGACCGCAGCACCTCGCCGGAGCAGATCCGCTGGTACCTCGACGGCAACAACTTCTTCACGATCAACGCGAACCAGGTCGACGCCACCACCTGGAACAACGCCACGCACCACGGGTTCTTCATGATCCTCAACGTGGCCATCGGCGGCGGCTTCCCGGACGCGTTCGGCGGCGGCCCCAACGGCAACACGGTGTCGGGCGTGCCCATGCTCGTCGACTACGTCGCGGCCTACACCGCGGGCGGCGGCGGTGGCGGCACCACGACGCCGCCTCCCACCAGCGGCAAGGCGGTCAAGGGCCCCGGCGGCCTCTGCCTCGACGTCCGCTCGAGCAACAGCGGCAACGGCACCCCGGTGCAGCTCTACACCTGCAACGGCACGGGTGCGCAGCAGTGGACCTACGTCGAGGCCGGCAGCACGCTGCGGGCGTTCGGCAAGTGCCTGGACATCCCCAACGGCTCCACGGCGAACGGCGCGAAGCTGCAGCTGTGGGACTGCAACAGCACCGCGGCGCAGGTGTTCATCCACCGCGCCGACAACACCTACTACAACCCGCAGGCCAACAAGTGCATGGACGACCCGAACGGGTCGACCACGTCCGGCACCCAGGTGCAGATCTGGGACTGCAACGGCACCGGCGCGCAGAAGTTCAGCCTGCCGGCGTAAGCCTCACTTCCTGAGGTAGGCGACAAGCCCGTTCTGTTCGATGGCGACCAGGTGCCAGCCGCGCGTTTCGAGCAACTCGACCGCGCTGAGCACCTGGTCGCGCATCATGTCCCCCTGGCCGGTGCCGAAGCTGAACGCGGCCCCGGCCAGGGCCGTCGAGCCGGGCACGATGTAGCAGTACCGGAACGGGTAGCCGTCCATCGTGTACCGCCCGTTGAGGATGTCCTCGGCGCTGATCCGCCGCGAGGGCCTCGGCACGTTCACGGGCATCTGCGGCATGACCATGATCCGACGGTACAACGGCCAGCTGTAACTTTCGCGCGTCGGCGCAGGTGGCGACCGTCCCGGGGCAACGGTGGTTGACGCTGCGCGCGCCCGGCGCGGACGTTGCTCACCATGCATCGTGGAATCTGGTGGGCCCGGCTGGCCATCCCGGTCATCGCCGCGGCCGGTGCCGCCCTCATCGTGCTGGCCCTGCAGCCCTCGGCGCGGGCCACGGTGCCGGAGCCCACGGCCCCGGTCACGGGCAACGCGACGTACTTCGACGGCCTCGGCGCGCCCTACGGTGGCTGCGGCCTGCCCCAGGCGGAGCTCGAGACGCAGAACTTCGTCGCGCTCAACGTCTTCGACACCCCCGGCAGCGGCACGTTCTACCCGCGCCCGCTGTCCTCGGCCGACGCCGACAAGATGGGCATCTGGAACAACGGCCACAACTGCGGCCGCTGGGTGCGGGTGAGCATCGGCGACTACTGCACCGGGGTCAACGACGGCGCGCTCGGGCAGGCGTTCTGCCGCAGCGGGGCGTGGACGGCGGACGCGTACAACGGCGGCACCCTCGACATGATCGTCGCGGACAGCTGCGGGGACTCCAACGCCTGGTGCCGCGACGACAAGTACCACCTGGACCTGTCGAAGGACTCGCTCAACAAGTTCGTGAAGAACGGCGCGCCGATGACGGACCTGTACCCGTCGCACTGGAACAACCGCCACGTGTCCTGGCAGTTCATCCCGGCCCCGGCGTACTCCGGCGACATCAAGATCGGGTTCCTGAGCGGGGCGCAGCGCTGGTGGCCCGCGATCGCGGTCTCGAAGCTGCCCAACGGCGTGCACGGCATCGAGTACTTCGCCGACGGCGCCTGGAAGGCCGCGACGATGAACGGGGACATGGGCCAGTCGTACGTCATCGGCGGCACCACCTCCGGCGGCACCGACTTCCGCATCCGGGTCCGCGACGTGAACGACGCACTGCTGTTCAACGGCCGCGAGTACGCCTTCTCGCTCCCCGCCGCGTGCTCGTCGCAGTGCAGCCAGGCGTACACCCAGGCGACCTACACGACCACGAGCACCTCCACGAGCCCGTCGCCGTCCAAGTCGGCCTCGGCCTCGGCCTCGCCCAGCGCATCGGTGTCGGCCTCGCCGAGCCGGTCGGCGTCCTCGTCGCCGGCGCCCGCCGGTGGGTGCTCGGCCGCCGTCACCACCACGGGTTCGTGGTCGGGCGGCGGGCAGGCCGAGGTCAAGGTGACCAACACGGGCACGGCGCCGACCTCGGGCTGGACGGTGAAGTTCACGCTGCCGGCCGGGGTGACGATCGCCAGCTCCTGGAACGTGACCCTGTCGGCGTCGGGGCAGACGGTGACCGCGTCCAACGCCTCGTACAACGGCACCATCGGGGCGAACGCGAGCACCAGCTGGGGTCTGGTCTTCAACGGCCCGAACTTCGCGGTCACGAACGTCAGCTGCTCCGCCCGGTGATCGCACTGAGCTGAACGTTCCCGGGCCGCCGCGGGCGCGACGGGCCTGAGACTTCTCGGGCCGTCGCGGACGCGGCGGCCCGAGGCTTTCCGGGCCGCCGCCCGCACCGCGGCCCGCGGCTCTCCCGGCCGCCGCCCGCACCGCGGCCCGCGGCTCTCCCGGCCGCCGCCGGCACCGGCCCGGGATGACGCAAAGTTATCGTTGCGCATCAATGGATGTAATCGTTAACTTTCTTTCATGAAGCGCATCATCACCAGGACGGTATTGATCGCGAGCGTCGTGCTGGCCGGCGTGGGCGTGGGCGCGGCGGCGGAGGCCGGGGCGCCCGGCTACACCAGACAGGGGCTCTACGGCTGGCCGGACCAGTGCGCCGGCATCGGGTACAGCGGCCAGCAGAACCACCAGTGGACCTCGTACTACTGCGAGACGATCACCCCGACCAACTGGCAGGCGCCCGGGCTCTACGCGCTCTGGGTCGCCTGATCCGCGCGGGTATCGCGTAGCCGACTGCACGCTGGACGTCACGGAGCGTTCAGGCGCACGTTAACGGCTATGAACGTGGAGCCGAACGAGACGTGGCTGCGGTCATACCTGTATGTCCGCATCGCGATGGTCGGCCTGCTGGTCGCGCTCGGCGCGGCGGTGGGCCTGCAGACCTGGCACCAGGGCGGCATCCCGCTGTCGTCCGTGAGTGCGTACTACTACACCCCGGCGCAGGGCATCTTCATCGGTTCCCTCGTCGGCCTGGGCGCGAGCATGATCGCGTTGCGCGGCACGACCGATCTCGAGGACGTGCTGCTCAACCTCGGCGGCATGCTCGCGCCCGTCGTGGCCGTGGTCCCGACCGCCCGCGGGGACGACTACGAGGCCGCGGTCCGCGCCTGCCGGGCCGGCGGCGGCCCACTGCCGAACGGGATCGACTGCCCGACCGTGCAGGCCCTCGCCGACGCGACGCGCGCCAACGTGCAGAACAACATGACGGCCCTGCTGGTGCTCGGCGGGCTCGGCATCGCCGTCACGGTCGCGCTCGCGCGGCGCGACCGGCACGCGCAGTGGGCCGGGATCGGCGCGGCGACGCTGCTCTACGCCGCGGCGCTGGGCACGTTCGCGGCATCGCTGGACTGGTTCATCGACCACGCCCACTTCGCCGCCGCGATCGGCCTGCTGCTGTGCATCATCGCCGTGGCGCTGGTGAACCGCCGCCGGCACCGCGCGACGCCGCAGGCCCAGGCGAGGCCGGACCGGTACGGTCTGGTCGCCTGGGCCCTCATCGCCGTCGCGGCGATCGGCATCCCGCTGTGGGCGTTCGGCGCGATCACCCTGTTCTGGCTGGAGATCGCGGTGGCGCTGCTGTTCGCGGTGTTCTGGAGCGTGCAGACGGTCGAGCAGCGGCCCGGATCGCCTACGGCAGTGGCGCCTTCGGCAGCGACGGCGCGGAGTTGAACGCCTGGACGCCGGCCTCGTTGTCGCCGTCGAACGGCGTCACGGGCCCGGCGCCCGCGCCGAGGCAGAAGTCGTCGTCCTTCGGGTCGGCGAACCACATGCCGACGTGGTTGAGCTCCTTGCGCACGCGCTTGTCGCCGACCAGCGTCGAGGAGAACGCCTCCTCCACGATGAGCTTGAGCTCGGTCTTGCCGTTGCCCTTCTTGTCGGTGTCGACATCGCCGATGTATTCCGCCGCGCCGAACGGGCTGCCCGGCACCTCGAGCAGGAAGACGGTGAACGAGGTGTTCGGCGGGGCGCCGGTCATGTGCACGTCGAGGACGTCGAAGCCCTTGGCGTCGGTGGTCAGCGCGACGGCCACGTCGACCTTGGCCTTCGGCATGCACTTGGCGAGCTGGTCGCTGCTCGGCGCCAGCTTGAACCGCACCACGTTCTTCGCCGTGGACGTGTAGTCGCCCACCTTGTCGAACTCGGGGACGCCCGCCCCGCCGCCGAAGGTGCTGACGCCGGCGTAGACGGCCGCGCCCGCGAGCGCGCCGACGGCCAGGGTCGCGATGCCTTTGATGATGCCCATCTTGTTCCTCCCCTTCCCCGCGGCTTCCGTCCGCCGCCGGACACAGGGGGACACGGCGCCCGCCACAACCACGTTCACCAGCGCCGATGTCGCCACACCGACACCGCGGCCGTGAACCGCGACGCCTCGGGACGGGCCCGCGCACGCGGCCCGGGATGACACCGCCCACGACATCCGCGGCCGTGCCCGGAACGGGGCTCGCACGGCGTCCGCGCGGCGGGGAAGTCAGGCCTCACCCGCCGCGGCGGCGGCTCAGCGGTTGATCATCCGCTGCATGTGCTCGGGGTAGCGGTCGCCCTGGATCGTGATGCGCTGGGCGGCGCCGTCGAGCTCCGCCAGGTCGTCCGCGGTCAGCTCGAGCCGTGCCGCGGCGACGTTCTCGGTGAGCCGGCCGATGTTGCGCGTGCCGGGGATGGGCACGATCCACGGCTGCTGGGCGAGGATCCACGCGAGCGCGACCTGCCCCGGCAGGGCCCCGCGGCGCTCGGCCACGGCGCGGACGAGGTCGACGAGGGCCTGGTTGGCCTCGCGTGCCTCGACACTGAACCGGGGCAGCGTCCCGCGCATGTCGCCCTTGCCGAAGGTGGTGCTCGCGTCGATCTTGCCGGTGAGGAAGCCGCGGCCGAGCGGGCTGAACGGGACGAAGCCGATGCCCAGCTCTTGCAGGACGGGCAGGATCTCGGCCTCGGGCTCGCGCCACCACAGGGAGTACTCGCTCTGCAGCGCGGTCACCGGCTGCACCGCGTGCGCGCGCCGGATGACCGCGACCCCGGCCTCCGAGAGCCCGAAGTGGCGCACCTTGCCGGCCGCGATGAGCTCCTTGACCGTGCCGGCGACGTCCTCGATGGGCACGTCGGGGTCCACGCGGTGCTGGTACAGCAGGTCGATCGTCTCGACCCCGAGGCGCTTGAGCGACGCGTCGGCGACCTGGCGGATGTGCTCGGGCCGGCTGTCGAGCCCGCTCGGCCGGCCGTCGAACGCGAAGCCGAACTTGGTGGCGATGACGACCTGGTCGCGGTACGGCGCGAGGGCCTCCCCGACGACCTCCTCGTTGACGTAGGGCCCGTACGCCTCCGCGGTGTCGAAGAACGTGACCCCGGCCTCGACGGCGGCCCGGATGACGGCGACCCCGTCGGCGCGGTCGGAGGCGGGCCCGAGCCCGTGGCTGATGCCCATGCACCCCAGCCCGAGCGCCGAGACCTCGAGGCCGTTGCCGAGCGTGCGCTTGTCCATGGTTTGGTCCTCCTCGGTGGTGTACGCCTCCGACGCTACTGCCGCCGCGCGGATCCGGGGTCAGATGTACGCGGCCTCGGCGGCCCGGGCGCGCAGGCGGTCGTACCACGGGGCCAGCTCGGCGTCGATGCGCTCGGCCTCGGCCTCGGAGAGCTCCACGGCCGGGGCCCGGCCCGCGGGGTGCGCCGCCGCCATCCGGATCCGGCGGCCGACCGGCGGGTGGGTGGCCAGCAGCGACGCCTCCGCGCGCAGCGAGCGCTGTTCGCGCACCCGGAGGTCGCCGGCGTTGCGCAGGGCCTGGACGCCGGCGGTGCGCCAGTCCTCCGGCCGGGCGGCGCGGCCGCGGATCGCCCGCAGGGTGGGGATCAGCTCCTCGCCGACGAGCAGCAGGGTCAGCAGCGCCGCGACGGCGGGGCCACCGGCGGCGTCGGCGGCGAGACCGTCGGCGAGGTACTCGGCGCGCTGGCCGTCGCGCTGCCCGAGGATCAGCAGCAGCGCGAGGGCCGCGTCCAGCGGCAGCACGACGGGGAGCGCGAACGGGCCGAAGACCCGCAGCAGGGTGCGGCCCAGCGTGTCGACGAGCGTGGCCAGCGTGCGCCGGGCGAGGGCGACCAGGCGCCGGTCGCGCACGTCGTGGTTGACGAAGTGGCCGAACTCGTGGGCGAGCAGGGCGACGCGCGGCTGGGCGGGCAGCGCGGCCCAGAGTGGGAGGCCGATGTCGAGGTAGCGGTACCGCCCCCAGTGCCCGGCCGAGGCGTTGACCTGTGCGGAGAAGCCGACGACGGCGGGCATCGGCGCGCCGGTCGCGGCCGCGGTGCGCTCCAGCAGGGCGTAGAACGCGGGGGCCTCCTCCCGCGGCACCTCCCAGAACCAGTCGGGCCGCCCGCGCCGCAGCCGGGGCCGCAGCACCACCGCGAGCAGCACGAGCGCGAGACCGAGGTACGGGGTGGCGCCCGACCCGGCGGCGATCAGCCATCCGCCGCCGAGCAGCGCCGCGGGGCCGAGCGCGGCCACCAGCGCGCAGAGCACCAGCAACAGGCCGCGGCCGGCCCGCCCGCCCCGCCGCCCGGCGGACCCGCCGCTCAGGCGCCGGAAGGTGATCCGGTCCAGCCCGAACGCCACCCGGTGCGCGACGCGGTCCAGCTGCCGGTTGCCCCACTCGGACGCCACCGCGAAGCGGTCGTAGCGGGCCAGGTTCCACTCGCAGGCCGGGCACCACGGCGCCTCGGGCGGGTGGCCGGCCAGCCGCGCCGAGCAGCGCGGGCACGTCTGATGATCACGGTTCACGGCCGCCCATTGTGGCACCGGGCGCGATCCGGGCGTGGCCCCGTCGTAGACAGGCAAGTCATGGCTTGCCTATCCTGTACGGCGTGAGCGACGTCTTCGCCGCGATCGCCGACGCCACGCGGCGCGCGATCCTCGACGAGCTGGCCGAGCGCGACGGGCAGACGCTGTTCGAGATCTGCGCCCGGCTCGCGACCAGGCACGGCGTCGCCTCCTCGCGCCAGGCCATCTCCCAGCACCTCGACATCCTCGCCGAGGCCGGGTTCGTGCGGGCCGAGCGCAGCGGGCGGTACAAGTTCCATCACGTCGATTTCGCACCGCTGCGCGCGATCGTCGAGCGGTGGCCCGTCCCCGCGGATCCCCCGGGCCCGGCGCGGCCCTGAGGGGTTTACCACTTCGTATCACCGCAGGTCTGGGCCGGTGACGCCGCAGGTGACATCATGCGCGCGTAACCATAGATCCACCTGGAGGTTCCATGGCCGGGCAACCCGTCGCGACACAGAGCCGTGTCGATCGGTACTTCGAGATCAGCAAGCGCGGCTCGACGTTGAGCCGGGAAATCCGCGGCGGCCTCGCGACGTTCTTCACGATGGCGTACATCGTGGTGCTCAACCCGCTCATCCTCAACAGCGGCGTCGACAAGAACGACGGCAAGCTCGCGATCACCGCGCTGGCCTCCGGCACCGCCCTGGTCGCGGGCGTGATGACGATCCTCATGGGCGTCGTGGCCCGGTTCCCGCTCGCGCTGGCCGCGGGCCTGGGCGTCAACGCGCTCGTGGCGTTCGAGATCGCCCCGCAGATGACGTGGGCCGACGCGATGGGGCTCGTCGTCATCGAGGGCGTGCTCATCACCATCCTGGTGCTGACGGGGCTGCGCACGGCGGTCTTCCGGGCGGTACCGACGCAGCTCAAGACGGCGATCGGGGTCGGCATCGGGCTGTTCCTGGCGCTGATCGGCTTCGTGGACTCGGGCTTCGTGCGCCGCGTCCCGGATGCGGCCGGCACGACGGTGCCGGTCGGGATGGGCATCGGCGGCAAGCTCGTCAGCTGGCCCGCGCTCGCCTTCGGCATCGGGCTGCTGCTCACCGTGGTGCTGGTCGTGCGCAAGGTACGCGGCGCGATCCTCATCGGCATCCTCGCCTCCACGGTGCTCGCGATCGTCATCGAGGCGATCGCCAAGGTGGGGCCGTCGTTCGTGAACGGCAAGCCGAACCCGAAGGGCTGGAGCCTCAACGTGCCCACCCTGCCGGAGAAGATCGTGGACCGGCCCGACCTGTCCCTGCTCGGGCACTTCAACGTGCTGCACTCCTGGCAGACGGCCGGAGTGCTGGTGCCGCTGATGTTCGTCTTCACCCTGCTCATCACCGACTTCTTCGACACCATGGGCACGATGGTCGCGGTGGCGCAGGAGGGCGGGATGCTCGACGAGAACAACATGCCGCCGCGCACCCGGGAGATCCTGCTCGTGGACTCCCTCGCCGCGGCCGCGGGCGGTGCCGCCAGCACGTCGAGCAACACCAGCTACATCGAGAGCGCCTCGGGCGTGGCCGAGGGCGCGCGCACGGGCATCGCGAGCCTCGTCACCGGCCTGCTGTTCCTGCTGGCGATGTTCTTCGCGCCGCTGGTGACGGTCGTACCGTTCGAGGCGGCATCGGTCGCCCTCGTGGTCGTCGGCTTCCTCATGATGACCGCGGTGCGGACCATCGACTGGGCCGACTACGACATCGCGCTGCCCGCGTTCCTCACCATCGTGCTGATGCCCTTCACCTACTCGATCTCCAACGGCATCGGCGCCGGGATCATCTCCTACGTGGTGATCAAGCTGGTGAGCGGCAAGGCGCGCGAGGTGCATCCGCTGCTGTACGGCGTGGCCGTGCTCTTCATCGTGTACTTCCTGCGCGGCCCCATCGAGGCGGTCCTGTAGCACCGTCCCGTGGTGGCGTGCGCCGGTCGGCTCACCGGCGCACGGCACCACGGGCGGTCACGAACGGTTCAGGGCCGGAAGTAGTCCCGCAGTTCGCGGAGGCTGTCGCCGCGGCGCCGGAAGATCTGCACGAGCGACACGGTGGCAGGCCCGTCCGGCCCGTCGTAGACGGCGTCGATCTCGGTGACGAACACCTCGGGGTCGGCGGTGTCGTGCAGCGTGAACCGCGAGGCGCCGGGGTTCATCGCGCCCTGGGGAGCGGGCCGCTCCTGCACGGCGACGATGCCCCGCTCGATCGCCTCCCGCCCCTCGAGCCGGAGTCCTTCGAGGGGCGCCTCATAGACGCCGTCCTCGGTGAACAGGTTCGCGTAGGCCGTGGCGCTGCGGGTGATGGGGCCGGCATGCATGTACCGCTGGAAGAGCTCCAGATGCGAAAGGGTCACTCTCTCCAGTCTATCGACTGGCTGACGTGTAACACATCAGTTACGCTTCCAGGGTGGACGAGGTGGCCGCGGCCATTGCCGATCCCGTGCGGCGGCAGATTCTCGAGGCGCTGCGCGACGGGCCGATCGCGGCCGGGCGCATCGCCGAGGCGTTCCCGATCAGCCGGCCCGCGGTCAGCCGGCACCTGCGCGTGCTGCGCGAGAGCGGGCTCGTGCGCGACCGCGTGGTGGGCCGGGAGCGGCGCTACGAGCTCGACCCCTCCGCGCTCACCGAGCTGCGGGAATGGATCGACCGGCTCACCGGTCCCGGCCCGGTCTGGGCCCGGCGGCTCGACGCCCTGGAGACCGAGGTGTACCGCACCCGCCGCGACCGCAGGCGGCAACCAGACGAGCATCGAGCGGAGAGTGAGAGCGCATGAGCGGGCAGCTGATCCCGGGTGACGGCGGGCACGACCTCGTCCTGGTCCGGACGTTCCGGGCCGGCATCGAGGACGTGTGGGCCAGCGTGACCGAGCCGGAGCGCAGCGCGCGGTGGTTCGGGCCGTGGGAGGGCCAGGGCGGGACGGGCGGCACGATCAAGGTGCGCATGGTCCAGGAGGAGGGCGAGCCCGTCATGGACCTGCGCATCGACGCGTGCGAGCCACCCCGCCGGCTGGCCGTGTCCGGCTCCGAGGAGGCCGGGGGCTGGCGGATGGAGGTGCTGCTGACCGAGCGGGACGGCACCACCGAGCTGCGGCTCGTGCACCGCGGCGTCGACGTGAGCCAGGTCGGCGAGGTCGGCCCGGGCTGGGAGTTCTACCTCGACGCGCTCGTGGCCGCCCGCGAGGGCACGCCGGCGAAGCCGTTCGAGGACTACTACCCGTCGATGAAGCCCTACTACGAGTCGCTCAGCGCTGATTGATCCGCACCAGGTTGCCGGCCGGGTCGCGGAAGGCGCAGTCGCGCACGCCGTAGTCCTGGTCGATCGGCTCCTGCACCACGTCGGCGCCGGAGGCCTGGACGCGGTCGAAGGTCTCGGCCAGGTCGTCGGCGGCGAGCACGATCGTGGCGTAGCTGCCCTTGGCCATCAGCTCGACGATGGTCCGCCGCTCGTCGTCGGTGAGGCCGGGGTCGACCGCGGGCGGGCAGAGCACGATCGAGGTCTGCGGCTGGTCCTTCGGGCCGACCGTGACCCAGCGCATGGCGCCGTAGCCGACGTCGTTGCGGACCTCGAAGCCGAGCGCGTCGCGGTAGAACTCGATCGAGGCCTCGTGGTCGTCGGCCGGCAGGAAGGTGTGCTGAATGATGACGCTCATGCACCCACGTTAGACGCCACGGACAGGCGCGACTTCTCGATTCCTGATCGGCCGCATGACCTGCTTGGCGACGCAGTGCGGGATGCCCCGGGCGTCCTCGGCGGCCTTGCGCCGGTAGGTGCTCGGGGACATGCCGACGAGCTCGGAGAAGCGGGTGCTGAAGGTGCCCAGCGAGGAGCATCCCACCGCGAAGCAGACATCGGTGACGGAGAGGTCGCCGCGGCGCAGCAGGGTCATGGCGCGCTCGATGCGGCGGGTCATGAGGTAGCTGTACGGCGACTCTCCGTACGCGGCCCGGAACGCCCGGCTCAGGTGCCCGGCCGAGACGTGCACCCCGCGGGCGAGCGCCTCGACGTCGAGCGGCTGCGCGTACTCCCGGTCGATCCGGTCGCGCACGCGGCGCAGCAGGGCCAGTTCACGCAGGCGGGGGTCGGTGCTCACGGCATCCAGAATGCCAGGTCAGCCCGCCTTCGCAACGCTCAGTAGGTGCGGTACCGGCACCAGCCGCGCGCGGCGCGGGTGTTGAGCAGGATCACGAAGAGCAGCGGGAACGCGACCGACATGAGGGTCGCGGCGTACGGCGCGCCCTGCACGTAGCCCTGGTAGACGCCGCCGAGCACGCTCAGGCCGTTGAGCAGGGTGAGCAGCACGCGGACCCAGTTGCGCCCGTTCTGCAGCTTGCGGCCGAGCACGATCGCGATGAGGCCCATCAGGGCGGCGGTGCCGATGACCGTGTACGTCGCGACGGTGAGCACCTCGGGGCGGGTCGTGAAGGTGTCCCCGCCCAGCCGCAGGTCCCACGCCGGGGCGATGCGGGCCGCCGCGAGCGCGAGAAGCGCGGCCGCGCCGAGCATGAGCACGCCGCCCAGGTACTGGAAGATGGCCACGACGTGCAGGGAGATCGGGGCCGTGGTGCGGACCGGGTGCGGGTGCCACGCCTGCTGCGGCTGGTATGCGTACGCCATGTGCCTCAGCGTGTCCCCTGCCCGGCCCGGCGGAATCCCCGATTCATGCCACGACCGGACCGGCGTGCAGGGCGATGATCCGCAGGCGCACGCACGGGACCGGCGGCCACTCCTCGCGCTTGCCGATCTCCAGGCCGGTGCCGAAGTCCCGCACCGGGACCATGGTCCGCTCCCCCACCGTGCCCGGGCCCTCGACGACGGCGACGACGTCCCAGGGGATGCGGTCGTTGACGTCGAGCTTGAGCTCGTACCAGGCGTGCTCCAGCGCCGCGAGCACGTGCGGCTCGTAGTCGCCCGCGAGCACGACCCCGTCGTGGCGCAGCGAGAACGGGTGCGCGCCGCCGTCGAAGTCCCAGCCGGCGCGGTTGTGCACGCGGCTGAGCAGGATCGTGGTGCCCGGCCCGGCGCCCGCGGCGAACGGCACCGGCCCGTGCCCGGCCACGATCCCCGGCCAGGCGGCGCCGGCCTCGGCGGCGAGCCGGTCGTAGAGCTCCCGCCGCGCCGTCATGACCGCCGCGACCTCGGCCTGCCACCGCTCGTGCAGCGCCTCCGCCCGGGCCACGTTGGCCTCCAGGAACCGGGTGCCCTCGAAGGTGTACCGCGCCGCCGTGGCCAGGTGCAGCGGCCGGTCGAGCTCGGGCCCGCGCAGCGGCACCGGCCGCCGCTCGGCGTCGTCGAGCATCGCGCCGAACGCGGCGTCGAGCCGCACCCCGGCCCGCTCGAACGTCTCGGCGGCGGCCCGGTAGACGGCCCGGATCGCCGGGGCCTCGTCGCCGTCGTCGTCGCGCACGAAGTGGCGCAGGCGCTGCACCGCCTCGCGGGTCTTCGGCAGCCGAGGCTCCTCCAGGGGCCGCTGCGCCGGGTCGTCGGACTCGTCCGCCCAGTCCTCGACGCCGTCCAGCAGGACCAGCCACCGATCGTGTACGGCCTGGGCCCGCATCCGCACCCGCCAGTCCTCGACGAGCGCGCCGAGCGCCGCCTCGGCCGCGTCCGCGCGCAGCCGCACGGCGCCGATCTCGGCGTCGTCGCCCTCGGCGCGGCCGGGGCGGTCCGCGCCGGGCTGCTCGCCGCGGACCTGGCCGAGGCCCGCCGGCGCGTCGTCGTCCTCGGCCCGCAGCGCCTGGCGCGCCCGGAAGGCCAGCGAGCGCAGCCCCGAGGCGAGCCGGTCGACCTCGTGGCCGTCCGAGGCGCTGATCGGCCCCTCGGCCACGCGCCGCTCGAGCTCGGCCACGAGCGGCAGCGCCGTCTCCAGCGCGCTCGCCTTGAGCGCGGCCCGCCGCCGCTCGTCCAGCGCCGCGACCCGGCCCCGGTACTCGGCCAGCCCCTCCTCGCCGAGCGCCTCGATGACGTCGTCGTCCCCGAGCCGGTCGAGCACCCGCCGCAGCGGCGGCATCGCCTGCTCGGGCTGCCACCGCAGGTCGTCCTCGGCCCGCGACAGCTGCCGGTCGAGCTCGCCGGCGCGGCGGCGGCGGGCCTCGGCCCGGTCCGCGGCGAGCATCCCGGCGCGGACCGCCTCGGCGCGCACGAGCAGCCCGTCGCGCTCCGGGCTCGCGGGCACCGCGGCGAGGTGCGCGGCGGCCTCGCCCAGGACGGCGTCGACGGCCTCGGTGCGCCCGCTCTCGACCAGCGACCACGCCTGCTCGACCAGCCGGCTCGCCCGGGCCGACGCCACGTCCGCGGGGTGCTCGGCGGCGGGCGCCGGGGCCGGCTCGAGCGGTGCGGTCGGCTCGAGCGGTGGGGTCGGCGCGGCGAGCGGGGAGGACACCGGCCGGGCGCGCTGGGCGGCCAGCTCCGCCCGGGCGGCCTCGGTGTGGTGCTCGGGGATGCCCGCCAGCAGCTGCGCGGCCTGGTCCAGGGTCAGCTCGACGTCCGCGGGGCTCAGGCCCATCGCGCGCTGGTCGGCGGCCTGGCGCAGCTTGCCCTCGGCGGCCGACAGGCGGGTGCGCTGCTCGGGCATGAGGACGCCGGCCATCTCCGCGCGCAGCTCGGCGATCTGGGCCAGGACCGCCGGGGCGTGCGGCGCGTCCAGCGGGTCGAGGCCGGCCAGGAAGCCCTCGGCGGCGGCGAGCGTGGGCTCCACGTCGTCGAGGCGGCCGGTCTCGATCTGGGTGCGGGCCTGCATCACGCGGCTCTTCGCGGCCGACAGCGACATGCGGGGGGTTCCCTTCTACGCATGGTGACGAAGTGTGATGCGTTCCATCCCGTTCCATCGCTTCTGTTCAAGGTTTCCTCAAGGTCCGGATCACGGCCTGTGCCTGTCCGGTGTGCGCCGCTTAGGTTCGCCGGGGCCGATTTGCGAAGGGCAGGGTTCGTGGGACGCAAGGCATCGATGCTCGCCACGCTCGTGGGAGTGGCGGTCATCGCCGGGGGATGCGGGACGACGCCGGCCGACGGCGGCGACGACGGCAAGCCGATGGTCGTGCACCTCTACGGCTCCGACGCGAACATGAGCAACTCGCTCAAGGACAAGCTCAAGGACAGCCCCGTCATCCTGTCGGGGATGGTCGGCACGGCGCCGCTGCTGGACCTGCCGGAGTCGTTCAAGGAGCGGCTGCGGGGCGTGGACTCCTCGCTGGCCGACTACGGCTACGCCGCGGAGGCCTACGACGCCGTGCTGCTGGCCGGCCTGGCCGCGGAGTCGGCGCGCTCGACGGACGCGACGGCGATCTCGAAGTACATGGTCGGCGCCTCCAACTCCGGCACCGTCTGCGACAGCGCGGCCGCGTGCCTGGTGCTGGCCAAGGCGGGCAAGGACTTCGCCTACCGCGGGGTGTCGATGCGCCGCAGCGGCTTCACCGACGCGGGCGAGCCGTCCTCGGCCTCCTACGGCGCGCTGCACTTCAGCCGCAGCAACACCATCAACGACAACCTGACGGAGTACATCGGCGCCGGCGATCCCGGGAGCGCCTCGACGGCCGCCTCGCCGCCCTACACCGCGTACCCGACGGGCAACGCGAAGAAGCGGATCCCGCCGCTGAAGGTCGGCGGGCTCATGCCGCACACGGGGCGCCTGGCCTTCCGCAGCGCGCCCCGCTTCGCCGGCGCCCGGCTCGCGGTGGCCGAGCTCAACGCGGCCGGGGGTGTGATCGAGCAGCCGGTGGAGTGGGTCGACGGCGACGACGGCACCGACGAGAAGGTGGCCGCGGCGACGGTCGACCGGTTCATCGGCCTCGGCGTGCAGGTCATCATCGGCGCGTCGTCGTCGAGCGTGACCAAGGCGATGATCCCGAAGATCGCCGCGGCGAACCGGATGCTCATCTCGCCGTCGTCCACGTCGGACGAGCTGTCGACCATCGCCGACAACGGCCTGTTCTTCCGCACCGCCCCGCCCGACACCCTGCAGGCCCGCGCCCTCGCCGACGTCGTCATGCGCGACGGCCCGCACCAGGTGACGATCGTGGCCCGCGAGGACGCGTACGGCCTCGGGCTGCAGAAGAACGTCAAGGCCGACCTGCTCACCGCGGGCATGACGGACGCGGACGTGGACCTGATCTCCTACCCGACGACGACCGAGGACTTCTCGGGCATCGCGGCCCGCGTCCGCCAGAACTCCCCCAACGGCGTGCTGATCCTCGGGTACGACGAGACCGCCCTCATCGTGCAGGCGCTCGCCGCCCGCAGGGTCGGCACCGCGGAGTCCCTCGGCGGCTGACGCCGGTAGGAGCGCCGGGCCCGGCGCTCACCGGTCCCTGCGGTTGAGGTGCTCGGTGAGCGCGTCCAGGCGGTCGTCCCAGTCGCGCGCGAGGGCGGCGAGGAACTGCTGCGCCACGCGCATGGGGGCGGAGCTGAGGCGGTACCGCACCCGGCGGCGCTCCCCCGGCTCGGCCGCCACCAGGCCGGCCTCCGACAGCAGGGCCAGGTGCTTGGCGATCGCCTGCCGGGTGATGGGCAGGCGATCGGCCAGATCCGTCGCCGTGGCCGGGCCGCCCTGCGCGAGCGCGGCGAGGATGCCGCGCCGCGACGGGTCGGCCAGGGCGACGAAGACCTGCTCGGCGACCGCCTCGATGTCGGGCGGCATCTCACTCTCAGGCGGCATGCAGGTATTCGACCAACTCACCCAGCTCGTGCGTCCATCCACCCGTGTTGCTCTCGAACGCCTTACGGTACGCATCCTCCGGCAGCTGGGCGAAGCCGGACTCGACCATGCGCAGCCGGGTGCCGGCGCCGGCGGGCTCGAGCGTGAACTCGACGTAGGTGCGGCGGGGATCCTCGGCCGCGAGGCCGTTGATGCCCCAGGTGAACGCGAACACGGCCGGCTCGTCGACCCGCTCGATGTGCAGGGTGGCCTGGTCGCCGCTGTCCCAGGTCAGTTTGGCCTCGCCGCCCTCGCGCAGGTCGACGGTGGCGCCGTTGCCGAACCAGGTGCCGAGACCCTCGGCGGTGGTGAGCGCGGCCCAGACGCGGGCCGGCGGCTGCGTGAGCTCGACGGTCCGCTCGATGCGATCGGGGAACCCCATGACGACCTCCAGTGAGTAGCAACTCCTCGGTTGCTACTCACGCTATTGCAACCTTTCGGTTGCGTCAAGGGGTCAGCCGCGCACCACGTGGACGCCGCCGATCAGGCTGTACTCGCGAACCTTCAGCCTCCGCGCCGCACCCTCGGACGCGGGCTCGATGCGGACGCCGCCGAAGATGCGGAAGCCCTCGACCTCGATCTCCACGTCGGCCGGGACGCGCAGGGAGACGCCGCCGATCAGGCTGATCTTCGTCAGCACGGGGCGCGGCGGCAGCGTGGCCTCGCACAGGTCCAGGTTGGCGCCGCCGAGCGGGCCGACGACGCGCATGTCCTGCGGCATCGTCCAGGCACCGCGGCGCTTGGTGCCGCCGAGGAGGTTGAAGTACCAGGTGGCGCCCGACTTGCCGGTCAGGAACGGCGTCTCGTTCTCATCCATGACCATGACGGTAGGCGGGCATCGGCGTCGATCCCGGTGCCGACCGGCACAGGCCCGGGATGACATCTGTCATGCGTGCGGCAGCGGACACTAGAGGCCGGGATCGGGCGCTCGCATCCGCCATGCGTCGGTGATCAGCTCCTCCAGCCTGGCCTCGTCGACGGCCTCCAGGCGGAGCATGACCAGGGGCAGTCCGTCGTACCCCGGGTTCGTGAAGAACCGCGTCGGCTCCCCGAGCAGGAGGGCCTGCTTCTCCGCCTCGTCGCCGACGTAGAGCACCGCGACGTCGGTCCGGATCACCCGCGGCTTGCCCGGAGTCCGCTCGGGATAGGACCAGACGAAGCCCTTGTTCGCCACGCGGAAGTCGAAGCCGTCGCTGTCGATCTCGACCACGTCGGGCAGCCCGAGCGCGATGCGCCGCACGTCGTCAGCGTCAGCCATGCGCCTCAGCCTACGGCCCCCGCCGAGCCCTGGAGCACGGACGCCAACGAGGACGGCGTCGCCGGCGTGCTCCTGGAGACGTTCGCCGCCGACGCCGTCGTCTCGGTCGTCTGCGGCGTGGTGGCCGCCCGGCTGCAGAGCGCCCTGGTGAACGCCTCGACCTTGACGCGTGCGGAGGTGGCGCGGCAAGATCAGGGCCGATAATGGAAAGAGCGTTTCAATCAGTGGAACGAGGTTGGCCGATGGTCCTGTTCGACAAGCCGCTGGAGGAGCTGCGCGCGTACCGGCCGGAGCGCACCGAGCCCGCCGACTTCGACGACTTCTGGGCGCGGACCCTCGCCGCCGCCCGCGAGCACGACCTGGCCCCCGAGTTCCTCCCCGGCGAGCCGGACCTGAGCACCGTCGAGGTCCTCGACGTGCGGTTCTCCGGCTGGAACGGCGAGCGGGTCGCGGCCTGGCTGCTGCTGCCCCGCCACCGGACCGGGCCGCTGCCGGCGGTGGTCGAGTACGTCGGCTACGGCAGCGGCCGCAGCCTCGCCCACCAGCGGCTGTTCATGAGCGCGGCCGGCTTCGCGCACCTGGTGATGGACTCGCGCGGGCAGGGCTCGGCGTGGCGGCCCGGCGTGACGCCCGACCCGGACCCGGATCCGGGCACGGGGCAGTACCCCGGCTTCATGACCCGCGGCATCGGCCACCCGGACCGGTACTACTACCGCCGCATCATGACCGACGCCGCCCGCGCGGTCGAGGCGGTCCGCGCCCACCCGGCGGTCGACCCGCGCCGTGTGGCCGTCTACGGGCGCAGCCAGGGCGGCGGGCTCGCCCTCGCCGCCGGGGCGCTCGTGCCGGACGTGGCCGCGATCGTGCCCGACGTGCCGTTCCTGTGCCACTACCGGCGGGCCACCGAGATCACGGACAAGGCGCCGTACTCCGAGATCGCGCAGTACCTCAAGGCGCGGCGCACCGAGGTCGAGCCGGTGTTCCGGACGCTGTCGTACTTCGACGGCGTCAACTTCGCCGCCCGCGCGACGGCCCCGGCCCAGTTCGGGGTCGGGCTCATGGACGACGTGTGCCCGCCGTCGACGGTGTACGCCGCGTACAACCACTACGCGGGGCCGAAGGAGATCTGCGTCTGGCCCTACAACGGGCACGAGGGCGGCGAGGTCTACCAGGAGGCGGACACGCTGTCGTTCCTCAGCCGGACGCTCGCGCCGAGCTGAGCCGAGCGCTCGGCGCCGTGCAGCATCGCCGTCGTCAGCAGGCCGTCGCGGCCCGTCACGTGCGGGTCGCGGCCGGCCGCGACGGCGTCGAGGAGGTCGGCGAGCTGGGCCGAGTACGCGCCCAGCCGCACCGGGTCCCGCGGGTCCGAGGCGTCGAAGCCGGGCTGGCGCGCCACCTCCGTCCAGCCGTCGCCGCGCCCGAGCCGCAGCGAGCCGTACGCGTCGAGCTCGAGCATCCCCTCCGTGCCGGTGACGTGGAACTGCAGCCCGCTGCCGAGGCCGGGCCGCGGCACGTCGTAGCTCATCCACAGCTGGGCCATCGCCCCGCCGGTGAGCCCGTAGGTCACCATGGCGCTGCGCATCGGCGGCGGGTCCGGCGCGTAGGCGCCGAAGAGCGCGAAGACCACCTCGGCCTCGGCCCCGGTGAACCAGCGCAGCAGGTCGCAGGCGTGCGCGCCCCAGGAGGCGAACGCCGTCTGCTGCCGCGGGTCGAGCTTCCACT
This sequence comes from Dactylosporangium sp. NPDC000244, assembly GCF_040300725.1. Classification (NCBI taxonomy): domain Bacteria; kingdom Bacillati; phylum Actinomycetota; class Actinomycetes; order Micromonosporales; family Micromonosporaceae; genus Dactylosporangium; species Dactylosporangium sp. NPDC000244. The sequence continues at coordinate 300,886 of NZ_JBEPEH010000001.1, read as the reverse complement.
CGTCGCGGGTCACGGCCGTGTCCCAGAAGCCGACCTCGGGGCCGATCGCGCGGACCATCGTCACGCGGCCGATCGCGCCCTCGTCGATGAGGCGCTTCGCCGCCGCGGGGATCGTGCGGTACCGCTGCTGCGACACGACCGCGAGGCGCACCCCGGCGGCCGAGCACGCCGCGACCATCGCCGCGCACTCGTCCGGCGTCTGCGCCATCGGCTTCTCCACGAGCAGGTGCCGCCCCGCCCGCGCGGCGGCCACGGCCTGCTCGCGGTGGGCGGCCGGCGGGCTCGCGAGCACGACCACGGCCACGTCCGGATCGGCGAGCAGCTCGGGCACGCCGGCGTGGAGCCGGGCGCCGAACTCGGCCGCGAGCCCGGGCGCCCGGCGCCCGCCCGCGACGGCCGCCACCCGCGCGCCGGGAAGCCCGTCGGCGACGGCGGCCCAGGTGCGGCCCATGAACCCCGATCCGACGATGCCGATACCCATGCCATCCCTGACCGTCATGGCACCTTCACCACCTCCGGTGAGATCGCGGCGAGGGACGGCAGCCCGCACATGGCCATCGCGCGCTCGAGCTCGTCGCGCACCATGAGCAGGACGGCCGCGACCCCGTCGGCGCCGCCGGCCGCGAGGCCCCAGATGACCGGGCGGCCGAGCAGCACCGCGCGGGCGCCGAGCGCGAGCGCCTTGAGCACGTCGGTGCCGCGCCGGAACCCGCCGTCGACGTAGACCTCGGCCCGCCCGCCGACGGAGGCGACGACCTCGGGCAGCGCCTCGATCGGCGCGATCGCGGTGTCGAGCTGCCGCCCGCCGTGGTCGGACACGACGACGGCCGCGGCCCCCGCCCGCACCGCCAGGTCCGCGTCCGCGCCGGCCAGGATCCCCTTGGCGACGATCGGCAGCGGGGTCCGCTCGGCCAGCCAGTCCACATAGGACCATGTCGCCGAGCGGTCCAGGACGGCGTCGAACCGCCGCCGCATCGCGGTGCCGTCGAGGTCCCAGCCGGCCGCCGCCACGCCGCTCAGGTTCGCGGCGGGCGGGGTGGTCCAGCGGTTGCGGATGTTGCGCTCGCGCTTGGCCATCACCTTGTGGTCGACGGTCAGGCAGACGGCCGTGTACCCGGCCGCCTCGCCCCGCCGCACGAGGTCCAGCGCCGCCGCGCGGTCGCGCAGGAGCGGCACGTGCAGCCAGCGCGGCCCGTCCGCCGCCGCGGCGATCTCCTCCAGCGGGTAGGTGGCGCCGGAGCTGACGACCAGGAGCGTGCCGGTGGCGGCGGCCCCGCGGGCGGTGGCGAGCTCGCCGTCGGGGTGCGCGATGCCGTGGTCGCCGGAGGGGGCGACGAGGATCGGGGCGGGCACGGGCGTGCCGAGCACGGTCGTGGCCAGGTCGCACACGGTGACGTCGACCATGACGCGGGGCCGCAGCCGGATGGCGTCGAGCGCCCGGCGGGGCAGCGCGAGGCTCACCTCGGCGTCGGCGCCCCCGGCGATGTAGTCGTACGCGGCCGGGTCGAGCAGCTCCCGCGCCCGGGTCTCGTAGTCGGCGAGATTCACGAGGTCGGTGTTCACGGGGTCGGTGTTCACGAGGTCTGTCATGGGTGCACCCGTTCCGGGCGCCCGGACGCGAGGGAGCGCCCGACCGCCTCGACGACGATCGCTGGTCCACTGTGGACGATCTGCGGTTCGATGGGAATCCGGCGGACCCCGCCGGGGCCGTGGTGGCGCACCGAGGGCTCGTCGAGGTCGATCTCGGTGTGGCCGTGGGAGCCGATGAGCCGGGCCGAGCCCGTCCCCGGCACCGGGCCGACGACGAGCGAGGCGACCACGCCGTGCGTCATGAGCATCGAGGCGACGAGGACGGCGCCGCTCGCCTCCGCGAACACCTCGACCGGCTCGCACCCGGTCAGCGTGCGGGCCAGGCCGACGGCGGCGGCGAGGTCGTGGCACTCGACGTTGACGCTGCGCGGGAGGCCGAGCCCGCCGGCCTCCACCCACGCCCGCACGCGCTCAGGCATCGCACGGCTCCGGCTGACCGCTGTGCAGGGAGCGCTGGGCGGCCAGGGCCGCGGCGAGGGCCGCGCGGGACTGCTCCAGCGTGACGATCGGCTCGGCCCGGCCGGCGAAGACGTCGGCGGTGTGCACGGCCTGGTGGTACAGGGCGTCGGCGACCGACGCGGGCGGGGCGCCGCCGAGGACCGGGTCGCCGCCGGTGTGGTGGGACAGGGCGCCCGCGTCGCCCGTCAGCACCATGCGGCGCAGCATCGCCCCCGGCGTCCGCAGGCCGTAGGAGAGCTCGGCGAGGGCCAGCGCGCCGGTGTCGAAGCGGACGGTGACGTGGAAGCTGTCCGGCGTCGCCATCCCGGGCGCGTGGGTGCACCAGCCGCGGGCGAAGACCCGCACGGGGCGGGCGCCCAGCAGCGCGACGGCGAGGTCGAGGGGGTGCATGCCGTTGTGCACCAGGTGGCCGCCGGACGCGTCCGGGTCCAGCTGCCAGCTGTTCCAGCCGCCGGGCCAGACGTGGCCGACGTACCAGGCCAGGTGCAGCAGCCGCGGGGTGCCGGCCTCGCCGGCCGCGGCCGCCGCCGCGAGGGTGCGCACGGCCGGCTGGAACCTCGTGGTCTGCCCGACCATGAGGCGCACCCCGGCCGCCCGCGCCGCGGCCACGAGGGTCTCGAACGCGGCGAGGGTGCGGGCCGGGGGCTTCTCGATGACGACGTGCCGGCCCGCGGCGACGGCGGCGAGGGCCCGGTCGACGTGGTCCCCGGTGCGCCCGCAGACCACGACGCCGGTGACGGCCGGGTCCGTCAACGCCTCCGCCGGGTCGGTCGTGGCCCGGCACCCCGGCGCGAGCGCGGCGATCCGCCGGGCCCGCGCGAGATCGGTGCCGACCACGTGCGTGACCCGCACGCCGTCGACGCGCGCGAACGCGGCCGCGTGGTCGCGGGCGATCGCGCCCGAGCCGAGCAGGGCCACGCCGATCACCGGGGCACCGCCCGCGCGTGGATGCGGTCCGACGGCAGGCCGAGCGACGCCGGGCGGGCGGGGGCGACGCCGACGACCGGGGTGCCCGCCGCGACCGCCGCGAACCGCTGGAGCGTGGCCACGTGGCCGGACTCGGGCGCCGCGACGACGGCGAGCTCGCGGCCGCGCGGGTCGAGCACCCGGCCCACCGCCTGCCCGCGCTCGACCCGGTCCAGCAGCCGCACGCCGGGCAGGAACAGCCCGGCGGCGGGCGCGACGGTGAAGCTGTCGGCGTCGCCGTCGCCGTGCAGCCACAGCGCGGGCGGCCGCGGCGGCGTCGCCGGCTCCGGCACCATCCCGAGGTGCGCGAGCACGTTGACGACGCCGCCGGTGTAGCCGTCCAGCAGCGCGGGGTCGAGGACGCCACCGCCGGGCGACTCGACGTAGATCGCCGGGATGCCCAGGTCGCGGGCCAGGGTCAGGGTGCGGCCGGGGCCGAGGCTCCCGTGGGTCCAGACCAGGCCGGCGCCGAACGCGACCGCCAGAGCGACGCCCGTGGTCGCCGCGTCCCCGCCGTCGTCGAGGCCGCCCGCGAAGAACGGCATGTCCGTGGCCGGGGTGGAGGTGTGCAGGTCGACGAGCACGTCGGCGCCGCGGATGAGCCGCCGCGCGACGAGGTCGGCGAGGCGCTGGGTCGGGGTGCCGCGCTCGTCGCCGGGGAAGGACCGGGCCAGGTTGCCGCCGTCGGCCGGCCCGGTGCGCGAATCCGCCTCGAACGCCGCCTCGTGCGTCACCGGTACCACCCGCAGCCGACCGGCCCGCAGGCCGAGCGCCCGCGTGGTGAGCCGCCCGGCCCCGACGATCCCGCCGACCTCGTTGCCGTGCACGCCGCCGAGCACCACGACGGTCGGCCCGTCGTGCCCGCTGTCCAGCTCGTGGACCGTGACGCCGGGCCCGCCGGGGCCGGCCGTCAGCCGTTCGGAGCGCCAGTTCACGGGGTCGCCATCGCTTCCTCTCAACGTTCACACACCTCGTCGGTGCGGACCGAGTCGGCCCGTTCCGGCTCGGCGAAGTGGCACGCCGACTCGGCGCCGGACGGGGTGCGCACCTGCAGCAGCGGGCGCTCGGTCGCGCAGCGGTCCTCGGCCTTCCAGCACCGGGTGCGGAACGGGCAGCCGGACGGCGGGTCGGCCGGGTTGGGCACGTCGCCGGTGAGCAGCCGCCGCCGGTCCGGGTCGCGCAGCCGCGGGTCCGGCACCGGCACCGCGGACAGCAGCGCCTGCGTGTACGGGTGCGACGGCGTGGTGAAGACCGTGTCGGCATCGCCGTACTCGACGACGTGGCCGAGGTACATCACGGCCACCCGGTGCGCGAGGTGGCGCACCACGGCGAGGTCGTGCGCGATGAACAGGTAGGCGACGCCGAGCTCGCGCTGCAGCCGGGCCAGGAGGTTCACCACCTGGGCCTGGATCGACACGTCCAGCGCGGAGACGGGCTCGTCGAGGATGAGCAGCTTCGGCTCCAGCGCGAGGGCGCGGGCGATGCCGACGCGCTGGCGCTGGCCGCCGGAGAACTCGTGCGGGTACCGCCCGATCGCCTCGGCCGGGAGCCCGACCAGCTCGAAGAGCTCCCGGACGCGGTCCCGGCGCCCGGCGCGGTCGCCGATGCCGTGGATGGCGAGCGGCTCGGCGACGATGTCCCCGACGGGCATCCGGGCGGGCAGGGACGCGTACGGGTCCTGGAAGACGTACTGCAGGTCGCGCCGCACGCCCCGCAGCGCCTTCGTCGGCAGCGTGCCGAGGTCGCGCCCGTCGAACAGCACCCGCCCGGCGCTCGGCGCGTGGAAGCGCATGATCGTGCGCCCGACGGTCGACTTGCCGCAGCCGGACTCGCCGACGAGCGCGAGCGTCTGCCCGGCCTCGACGTCGAACGAGACCCCGTTGACCGCGTGCACCCAGCCCTGCCGCCGCTGCAGCACGCCGCCCCGGATCGGGAAGTGCTTCACCAGCCCGTCCACTCGCAACAACGGCTCGCTCACGCCGGCACCTCCGGTTCGCTCCGTCCCGCTCATGCCGACA